>NZ_BAAGPR010000024.1:0-88135 GCF_054783955.1 Streptomyces mayteni
CGCGGGCCACCGCCCGCGGGCCACCGCCCGCGCGCAGCGCGCGCGCAGCGCGCGCCGCCCCGCGCGGAGCGCGGAACGTAAAGGGCGGGTGGGTGGGTGGGTGGGGAAAACCGCCGGTCGGTGGTTAGTCCGCGGCGGCGGATTCGCGCCGCTCCCGCTCTTCCCACTCCGCGATCACATCGATCGGCGCCGGCGCCTTCACCAGGATGATCCACGTGAAGTAGACCGCGACGAGGAACGGCGGGATGCCCAACGCCACCCGCAGCCACCCGAGCTGCGTCGCGTCGCCCCAGAAGTAGATGGGGAAGGTGATCGCCGACTTGGCCAGCAGGATGCCGCCCCAGACGTAGCTGGCCCGCACGTAGGCCCGTTTGCGGCCGGGGTTGCGGGTGCGCCAGGACAGGTTCTCGCGGAAGACCGGGCCGAGGATGAGGCCGAGCAGCGGGACGCCGGCCAGTGCCGTGCCGACGTAGGCCACGCCGAGGCCCAGGGTGTAGAGCATGCCCGGCAGGTAGAAGTTCTTCGCGTCGCCGGAGATCATCGCGAAGACCGCGCCGAAGGCCACCCCGAAGACGCCGCTGAGGGCGTGCTTGAGCGTGTCGCGCTGGAGCAGCCGGGAGACGGCGAGCACCGCGGAGACGCTGAGCGCGGCGACCGCCGAGATGTTGATGGAGCGGGTGATCGTGTAGCTGAGGACGAAGACCAGGCCAGGCACCGTCGTCTCGACCATGCCGCGGACCCCGCCGAACGCCTCGAAGAAGGCGGCGCGGGTGGCCGCCTCGTCCGGGGTCTGGTCGGCGATCTCGGGGCCTTCGGGCCCCGCGGGCCCGGCGGCGCCGGTCTCGGTCCGGCTCTCGGGTCTGCTCACCTGGCTACTCCTGTCCACGCGGTTGCAGCTGGTATCGGGGGTTGAACAGCACCTGCCTGCCGTGCGTCCTGACGATCCGCCCTGAGGCGACGACCGCGCGGCCGGGCTCGATGCCGGCTATCGAACGCCGGCCGAGCCACACCACGTCCAGCGAGGCCGAGCCGTCGTCCAGCTCGGCCTGGAGCGCCGGCATGCCGGCCACCGTGCGTTCGTGCACCGCACGCAGCGTGCCCGCGACCCGCACCACCTCGCGGCCCTTCGGGCCCTCCGCGCAGTCGCGGATCCGGGTGCAGCCCGCGTCCGCGGGCTGCTCGTCGTCGGCGAGGTCGCCGTCGTCGGCGCCCTTGGCCCCCGGCCACTGGAACAGCTTCCACCGCCTCCGGGAGGAACGGCCTTCCGCACTCATACCCTCAGCGTAACTTGAAGGCTCCCCGTCTGAAGGCAGGGGAATCCCGCCCGGTCTCGCGGCTGTGCGCCGCTGACGCGCCGCCTTCAGGCGTACCTGGGGATTCCAGGCTCAGGCCGCCTCGGGAGGCGGCACCTCCCGAGGTCTTACGCCCTCAGCACCTGCCGGGTTCCAACCTGCCCGGACGAGCATCACGCGGGCGGAGTTCTTGTCCCGTGGGCTCACGGTTCCGCATGCGATGCAGGTGTAGGTGCGCTCACCCAGCGGCATGCGGTGCTTGGCTCTCGCTCCGCAGTGCGCGCAGTCCGTCGTGGTGTGCGCGGGATGTACCAGGCGGACGTCGCGCCCGTGCTTGCGGCCCATCTCGATCAGAGCTGTCCTGGTAGCACCGATGGCGGCGTCAGCGGCCTTCTCGGCCATGGTGGTCTTCGCCAGAAACCTGGGCCGGAAGTCCTCCACCGCGATCCCTTCGTGATCGCGGACGACGCGCTTGGCCCACTTGCGGCCGGTGTCCTGCCGCTGGCATGCGACCTTCTTGCGCAGCTTGGCGACCCGCCGCTTCGCGGCCCGGTAGCCCTTCGTCTGGGGCTTTCCCTTGGGGCGTTGGTCGTCGCTGGTGGTGGTCGCGGTCTCCTTCACACCCCAGTCGATGCCGATCACCCGACCCGTGGCGGGCAGGGGGTCGGCCTGGGCGGGGACGACGAACGAGCAGAACCATGCCTCGGCGCTGTCCTGATACACCCGAACGGAGGACGGGACGGCGGGCAGCTCCCGCGACCACACCACCGTCAGAACGATGCCCCCCGCCAAGTGCAGGCGACCGTCCTTCAGCCGGAAACCCCGCTTGGTGTAGTCAAGGGTCGGGCGGGCATGACGCTTCCCCTTCCAGCGCGGCATCCCAGCCCGCCGCCGCATCGGCAGCCGTTCCCGAATGTCTTTCTGCGCCTTGGCACGGGACTTACCGAAGTCCCGGATGATCTGCTGCCGCGGAACCGAACTGCCTTCCCGCAGCCACCGCGTTACCGTGCGGGCCTGGGTCAGCACCTTGTCGAGCTGCGCCGGACCACACGTCAGTCTCTCGCCGGTGGCCTGGTTGTGCAGGTGGGTGGCTCTGGACTTGGCGACGGATTCATTCCAGATCCAGCGACACCGGGCCCACTCGGCTTCGAGCAGGCGCAGCGCGGTGGACGACACGCGACACCGGAAGGTGTACCGGGCGCGCCCGGCCTCCTCGGCCATCGCTGGAATCGTCATGACGCCACTCATAGCATCGCGATCCTTCCCCTTCCACGCCGCCTGACGACCTGCGGGACCGACGTGACCGCCCCCACGACCGGGGACCCGCGACCTACCAACTCCGAGATCCCACACCCGCCGTAGGCAGCTCACGGCACTACCGGGGTGAACGCCGAATCGCCCGGCGACGATGGGGCCACCTCTGCCCCGCTACGCGAAAAGCAGGATTCCGCAGGCCTGATGGCCGGGAGATTTCTCTGATCGCCAGGCGATCGGCCCACGCCTCAGCGCTCGAAGCGGTATCCCATGCCGGGTTCGGTGATCAGGTGGCGCGGCGCGGACGGGTCCGTCTCCAGCTTCCGCCGCAGCTGGGCCATGTAGACCCGCAGGTAGTTCGTCTCGGTGCCGTATGAGGGACCCCACACCTCCTGAAGCAGCTGCTTCTGGCTGACCAGCCGGCCGGTGTTGCGGATCAGCACCTCGAGCAGGTGCCACTCGGTCGGGGTGAGCCGGACGTCCTTGCCCTGCCGGTGGACCTTCTTGGCGGCCAGGTCGACCGTGAAGTCGACCGTCTCCACGGTGGGCTCCTCGTCGCCCACGCCGCTGGGCTCGGCGCGCCGCACGGCGGCCCGCAGCCTGGCGAGCAGCTCGTCCATGCCGAAGGGCTTGGTGACGTAGTCGTCGGCGCCGGCGTCCAGGGCCTCCACCTTCTCGTCCGAGGTGTGCCTGGCGGAGAGGACGATGATCGGCACCCGGGTCCAGCCCCGGATGCCGGTGATGACGTCGACGCCGTCCATGTCGGGCAGCCCGAGGTCGAGGATGATCACGTCCGGGTGCCGTTCGGCGGCCAGCCGCAGTGCCTCGGTGCCGTCCTCCGCGGTGTCGACCTCGTACTTCCTGGCCTTGAGGTTGATCACGAGCGCGCGCAGGATCTGGGGTTCGTCATCGACTACGAGCACCCGATGCATGGGTCGCCCTCTCTTCTACTTCTACTGTTTCCGCTGGTCCTGCTGGTCCTGCTGCCTCGGCCGGTTCCGCCAGACGGGCGGCGGGGAGCGTGATCACCATGGTCAGCCCGCCGCCCGGGGTGTCCTCGGCGTCCAACGTGCCGTGCATCGCCTCGGCGAAGCCGCGGGCGACGGCCAGGCCGAGGCCGACGCCGTTGCCGCGCGGGGTGTCGCCGTACCGCTGGAACGGCTCGAAGATCCGTGCCTTCTCGGTGTCGGGGACGCCGGGCCCCCGGTCCACGACCCGCAGCTCGACGCGGTTGCCGAGGCTGCTCGCGCGCACCAGCACCGGCCGGTCGGAGGGGCCGTACTTGACCGCGTTCTCCACGATGTTGGCGACGATCCGCTCCAGCAGCCCCGGGTCGGCGGCGACGAACGGCAGCGACTCGGGGATGTCCAGGTCGACGGAACCCTCCGGGACGCCGCCAAGGGCCCCCGGCACCACCTCGTCCAGGTCCATCTCGCGGATCAGCGGCTCGACCGTGCCGGTCTGGAGCCGGGACATGTCGAGCAGGTTGCCCACCAGCTGGTCGAGCCGGTCGGCGCCCTGTTCGATGCTCTCCAGCAGGTCGGCCTCGTCCTCCTCCGACCAGGCCACGTCGTCCGAGCGGAGGCTGGAGACGCTGGCCTTGATGGCGGCGAGCGGGGTGCGCAGATCGTGCGAGACGGCGGCCAGCAGGGCGGTGCGGATGCGGTTGCCCTCGGCGAGCTTGTGGGCGCGGTGCGCCTCGGACTTGAGCCGCTGGCGGTCGAGGACGGCGGCGGCGTGCGCGGCGAACGCGGTGAGGACGCGGCGGTCCTCGGCCGGCAGCTTCCGGCCGGAGAGGGCCAGCATGGCGTGGTCGCCGACCGGCACGTCCACGTCGGCGTCCTCGGGGGCGAGCAGGGGGCGGCCCGCGTGGTCGGGTACGGAGACGCTGCCCACGCACGTCCAGTGGCGGCGGTCGGGGTCGCTCTCCAGCAGCGCGGCGATGTCCATGCCGAAGGTCTCCCTGGCCCGCTCGAGCAGGGCGCCCAGGGTGTCCTCGCCGCGCAGCACGCTGCCGGCGAGCAGCGTCAGCGTCTCGGACTCGGCGCGCAGCCTGGCGGCCTGCTGGGTGCGGCGCGCCGAACGGTCGACGACGGTGGCCACGGCCACCGCGATGGCGAAGAAGACGACGATCGCCACGATGTTGTGTCCCTCGGCCACCGACCACTGGTGGATGGGGCGGGCGAAGTAGAAGTTCAGCAGCACCGAGCCGAAGGCCGCCGAGACGAGCCCCGGGTAGAGGCCGCCGACGAGGGCGGCCATCACGGTCAGGGAGAGGAAGAGCAGCACGTCGCTGGCGAACTCGGCGCCAGGCGAGGGCACGGCGAGCAGCACGGTCAGCAGCAGCGGGCCGAGCACGCCGATCAGCCAGCCGGCGAGGGTCCGTGAGCGGCCGAGCGTCGCGCCGCGGGCCGAGGGGAGGCCGCGGCCCTTGGCGACCTCGTCGTGGGTGACGATGTGCACGTCGATGTCGGGGCCCGACTCGCGGGCGACGGTGGCGCCGACGCCGGGGCCGAAGACGTACTGCCAGGACTTGCGGCGGCTGGAGCCGAGCACGATCTGGTTGGCGTTGACGCCGCGGGCGAAGTCGAGCAGGGCCGCCGGCACCTCGTCGCCTATGACGTGGTGGAACGTGCCGCCGAGCTGTTCGACGAGGGTGCGCTGGGAGGCCAGTTCGCGCGGCGAGGCGGAGGTGAGCCCGTCGGCCCTGGAGATGTAGACGGCCATGATCTCGCTGCCCGAGCTCTTGGCGGCCATCCGGGCGGCGCGGCGGATCAGGGTGGAGCCCTCGGGGCCGCCGGTGAGGCCGACGACCAGCCGCTCGCGGGCGTGCCAGGTGGACGTTATGCCCTGCTCGTCGCGGTAGCGGCGCAGGTAGGCGTCGACCCGGTCGGCGGTCCACAGCAGGGCGAGCTCGCGCAGCGCGGTCAGGTTGCCCGGGCGGAAGTAGTGCGAGAGGGCCGCGTCGACCTTGTCGGGGGCGTAGATGTTGCCGTGGGCCATCCGGCGGCGCAGCGCCTCGGGGGCCATGTCGACCAGCTCGATCTGGTCGGCGCGGCGCACCACCGCGTCCGGCACGGTCTCGCGCTGTCGGACGCCGGTGATCGACTCGACGACGTCGCCGAGTGACTCGAGGTGCTGGATGTTGACGGTGGAGATCACGTCGATGCCGGCGTCGAGCAGCTCCTCGATGTCCTGCCAGCGCTTCTCGTTGCGGCCGCCTGGCACGTTGGTGTGGGCCAGCTCGTCGACCAGGGCGACCTTGGGGCGGCGGCGCAGCACGGCGTCCGTGTCCATCTCGCCGAAGACGCCGTCCCGGTAGCCGATCTCCTGCCTCGGCACCTGCTCGAGGCCGTGGAGCAGCACCTGGGTGCGGGGCCGCTCGTGGTGTTCGACGAGCGCCACGACCAGGTCGGTGCCACGCTCGACGCGGCGGTGGGCCTCGGAGAGCATCGCGTAGGTCTTGCCCACCCCCGGGGCCGCGCCGAGATAGATGCGTAGTTTGCCGCGGCGTGCCATGGCTCCCATCGTCGCACCTCGCCGACGAAGTGCCAGGTGGTCGCGGAGAACCGGGGCGTCAGGGTCCCGTATGAATCGACGCCGGAGAAGGGGTGGCCGCAAGGGCGCCACGAGGGGGGGCATAGTTTTCCCCATTCCGGCCCCTGCCGGGTGCCAGGACCGATACGGTGACCGTCCGAATCCACGACATCGCACACAGTCGAGGTGAGTCCGATCAGCGCGTCGTCGTCCCCCACTCCGTCCGGCCTTCCGCTCAGCGCCTGGCTCGGTCGGCTGCCAGCGGACCGGCTGCGGGCCCTGCTCGTCGCCCGGCCCGACACGCTCAAGCCCTACGCCCCGAACGACCTCGGCGAGCTGGCCGCCCGGCTCCTCGACAAGGCGTCGGTGGCCCGCGCCATGTCCCGGCTGCCGCGGCGGTGCCTGCAGGCCGCCGAGGCGCTGGCCGCGCTGGGCGCCATAGGTCGGGGGGTGGCGCGGGAACGTCTCGCCGGGCTGCTGCGCGGCGGCACGGCCGAGGGGGCGCGCGGCCTCGACCTGGCGCTGACCGAGCTGACCGGCTACGGGCTTGCCTGGCAGGACGAGGGCGGGCACTGGCAGCTGGCGGAGCCGGTGGCGGCGACCTGGCCGGCGCCGCTCGGCCTCGGCCCCGGGCTCGTCGAGCTGCTCGGCGAGAAGACCACGGACGAGCTGTGCGGGATGGTCGACGCGCTGGGCATCACGCCGCCCGACACCCGGCAGCGCCGGCTCGACGTGCTGCGGGACCACCACACCGACCCGGAGCGGGTGCGGGCCGTGGTGGCGGCGGCGCCCCCGGCCTCGCGCGAGCTGCTGCTCCAGCACAGCAGGGCGGTGCTGACGGAGCCGGTGCCCGGCTCGCTGCCGGGACTGCGGTGGGCGCTCGACCGCGGCCTGCTGCTGCGGGCCCGCTACGGGCAGGTGCCGGCCCATCTGCCGGCCGAGGTGGCCCTGATCCTGCGCGGCCCAGGCTGGCGGGCGCCGTTCGACGCCGTGCCGCCGGCGCCCCCGCTGGTGGCGGTCCCGGCCGAGGCGGTGGGCCAGGAGGCGTCGGCCGCCGCGTACGCGTTCCTCGACCGGGCGGCGGCGGTGCTCGCCGAGTGCGCGGCCCGGCCGCCCGAGCGGCGGAAGAGCGGCGGCGTCGGCCCGCGCGAGCTGCTGCGGCTCGGCAGGGCGGCGCACTGCGAGGAGCCCGACGTCCGGCTCGCTCTCGAACTGGGCCGCGCGGCTGGCCTGTTGTGCCGGGACGAGGACCGGTTCCCGGCCACCGCCGCGTACGACGCGTGGCTGGCCGGCGAGCCCGGGCAGCGCGCCGCCGCGCTGCTGCGCGCCTGGCGCTCGGTGCCGGCGACCCCGACCAGGACCCGGGACCGCGAGGGCAGGACGCTGCCCGCGCTCCTCGAACTCCCGCCGCGCCGGGACGTCCCGATCGCCCGCCGCACGCTGCTCAACGCCGCGTCCCGGCTGCCGGCCGGGCAGGGCGCCGCGTCGCCTGAGGCGTTGGCCGCCCTGGTGGCCTGGCACCGGCCGCTGGCCGCCCGCCTCGACGAGGACGCCCCGCCGTTCACGACGCTGCTGGCCGAGGCGACGCGGATCGGGGTGCTGGCGCACGGCGCGTTGACGCCGCTGGGCGCGGCCCTGCTCGGCGCCGAGGACGAGGAGTTGGTGGCGGCCGCGCGGCGGCTGCTGCCGGCCGCCACCGAGCGGGCCAGGATCGGCGGCGACCTGACGGCCGTGGTGGCCGGGGCCCCCTCGGCCCGCCTGGAGAAGACCCTGGAAGCGGTGGCCGACCGGGAGTCGCGGGGCGCCGCCTCGGTCTGGCGGTTCACCGCAGGCAGCATCCGGCGCGGCCTGGACGCGGGCGACAGCGCGGAGTCGATCGAGGCCGAGCTGGTGGCGATCAACGGCGGCCGGCTCCCCCAGCCGCTGCACTACCTGATCCGCGACACGGCGCGCCGCCACGGCCAACTCCGGGTGGTCTCGCCCGCCTGCGTCATCCACGCGCCCGAGCCGGCGCTGCTCACCGAGATCATCTACCACCGCAAGCTTGCCCCCCTCGGTCTGCGTCAGCTGGCCCCCACGGTGCTCGTCAGCCGCACCCCGGCCCCCGAGACGCTGGCCGCGCTGCGCACGGCCGGCTACGCGCCGGTCACCGAGGCGGTGGACGGCCTGGTCCAGGTGGAGCGCACCGAACGGCCCCAGGCCACGCCGGCTCCCGCCCGCCGGGGCCCGCTGCCAGGCCAGCGCGGCTACGCGGCCTCGGTCGGCCGGCCGGAGCCGGCCAGGATCGAACGGGTGGTGGCGCAGCTGCTGGTCACGGAGCGGCGGTCCCAGGAGTTCCTCTCCCTGGCCGCGCCCCAGCTCTCGCCTGACTCGGTCCGCCAGCTGGCCCGCGGCGTCGACCGCGGCGAGCGGGTGCTCTTGGAGTATCCCCATGAGGAGGACGGGGTCCGCCGCTGCCCGATGAACGAGCTGACGCTCGACCCACCGGAGGTGATGTACGGCTGGTGCCAAGCGCACCGCCGCGACCACGACTTCACGCTGGCCCGCCTCATCAGCGCGTCCGCGTACGTCCCGTAACTCCTTCGGGTGCGCCGTCACGACCGGCACCCGAACGATTACCGTTCGCTCGTACGATCCGCCACGGAGGTGGTCATGATGGCGGATCCCTATTCCTCACCCCGGACCTTCTACGGCGCCGAGTTGAAACGACTACGCGAGGACGCGGAGTTGACCCAGGACGAGTTGGGCCACAAGGCGTTCTGCTCCGGCTCGTACATCGGCCAGTTCGAGGCGGCGTTCCGGCGGCCGCAGACGGACTTCTCGGTCAAGTTCGACGAGATCTTCGGCACCGCCGAGCACTTCCAGCGGCTCTGCCGGCTCGCCCACGAGTCCGAGAAGCACCCGGACTACTTCGTCCACGCGGCCGAGTTGGAGAAGGTGGCGAAGACGATCAGCGAGTACGCCCCGACGCTGGTGCCGGGGCTGCTCCAAACCGAGTCGTACGCGCGGGCCCTGACCAGGGCGACGCTGCCGCTCGCACCGGACGAGGAGGTGGAGAAGCACGTGCGCAACCGCCTGGAGCGGCAGAAGCTCCTGCACCGGGAGAAGGCACCGGAGTTCTGGGCAGTGCTGTACGAGGCAGCGCTGCGCGTCCCGTTCGGTGGCCCGGACGCGATGGCCGACCAGCTCGCCCACATCGTGGAGTTGGCCCGAACCCGACGCATCCGGGTTCAGGTGCTCCCCTTCAGTTCCGCGACGGATGCCCTGATGGGCAACATGCTCTCCTTGATGACCTTCGCCGAGGAACCGCCCGTCGCGTACTCGGAGGGGGCACACACCGGTCAACTCATCGAAGACCTTGAACTGGTGGAGCGCTATCGACATTCATACGATCTCATCAGGGCTGCCGCGCTGTCGCCGACGGCGTCCCTGACCCTGTTGGAGTCGGCGGCGGAGGACCTCACAACCTGATGAGCAACGTCACTTGGCGCAAGTCGTCCTACAGCAACGGAGAGGGAGGCAGCTGCCTTGAGGTCGCCGACGACCACCCCGGGATCGTGCCCGTCCGGGACAGCAAGAACCCCACCGGTCCCGTCCTCACCATCCCGGGAGGCGGCTGGAGTGCCTTTGTCGACAGCATCAAGGCCGCCCAGACATAGGAACCGCGTCCACGGGCGCCACTGTCAGGAATAGGCGCAGCACTCCAGCATGTCGTCGCCGAAGTGCCGCCGCAGAACGTCCCGGAGCGGCCCTTCGGGGCGGCTCGGGCCGCGCTTCGTGTAGGTGGCGAAGACGCTCTGCACGTGGTGCTCGGTGTAGATGATGGGCTCGACACCAGGGATCGGTCCACCCCCGTCCGGGTCCATGAAATCAGGGTTGTCTCGCTCGTCCCATATCGTCGCCGGTTCGGCCAATGCATAGGCGGCGACGTCCGGATTGCTCAATCCCTCGTATGCCTCGGCGACCTGGGGGTTGTCGAAGTCGAGCCCGGTGAAGTAGACGGCGATGTCTCCGCGGTCGGCCGGCAACGCGGTGAGCGCGGCGGCCACTTCGGTGGCGACGGAGCCGAACGCCTCGACGGTCATGACCACGCCGTCCGACTCCATGGTCGTGCCCACCAGGTCGGTGTGCGGGGCCGTGCAGCAAGGGCCGCGTAGCTCGTTCCCGAGAGCCAACGGGGTGGCCGCGCCGAGCTTCCCCGTCACCAGGGCCCATCGGGGCTCCACGACGCGCTCGTCGAGGAGATCGACGCACAACCGCGCCAATCGCGCAGGGGACATCGGGACCGGCTTCGTGGTCGTAACCCACATGTGTTCCCAAACCCCCACGGGTAACCTCGCTTCGTTGGGCGGCCGGCCACAAGCGATCATATGACCACTTGCGGCGACCGACGCCGAACTGCTACCCCGCCAACTCCCGCAGGGCCAGGTTCAGTTCGAGCACATTCACCCGTTCCGCGCCCAGGAAGCCCAGGTCGCGGCCCTCCGTGTGGTCGGCGACCAGCCGCTCGACCTCCGCGACCGGGAGCCCGTTGGCCTCGGCCACCCGCGCCACCTGGATCTCCGCGTAGGCCGGCGAGATGTGCGGGTCGATGGCCGAGGCGGAGCCCGTCACCGCGTCCGCCGGCACCGCCGACTCCGCGACGCCGTTGAACGCGGCGACCGCCGCCCGCGTCTCCTCGACCGTCGCGAGCAGCGTCGGGTCGCTCGCGCCCAGCTGACTGGACCCCGTCGCCGTCGGGTCGTAGCCGCTGTGGGAGGGCCGCGGCTGGAACCAGCGCGGGTCGGGGTCGCCGTTGGCGTCGTTCCAGGTCTGGCCGATCAGCGACGAGCCGACGTCCCGCCCGTCGGCCAGGACCGGCGAGCCGTCGGCCTGGTGGCCGAACGCGGCCTGCGCCACGCCCGTCACGGCCAGCGGGTACAGCACGCCGGTGATCACGGTCAGCACGAGCAGCGCCCGGAAGGCGGCCCAGACCGTTCGCAGGGGGGTTCTGAGGTTCATGTGCGAGTTCACCCGATCCCGGGGAGCAGGGAGACGACGAGGTCGATGGCCTTGATGCCGACGAACGGCGCGACCAGTCCGCCGAGGCCGAAGATGCCGAGGTTGCGGCTGAGGAGCTGGTCGGCGCCCATCGGCCGGTAGGCGACGCCGCGCAGGGCGAGCGGCACCAGCGCGACCACGATCAGCGCGTTGAAGACGACGGCCGACAGGATCGCCGACTCGGGCGAGGACAGCCGCATGATGTTGAGCCCGTCCAGGCCCGGGTAGGCGACGGCGAACATCGCCGGGATGATCGCGAAGTACTTGGCGATGTCGTTGGCGATCGAGAAGGTGGTCAACGCGCCGCAGGTGATCAGCAGTTGCTTGCCGATCTGGACGATGTCGATCAGCTTCGTCGGGTCGGAGTCCAGGTCCACCATGTTCCCGGCCTCCTTGGCGGCCGAGGTGCCGGTGTTCATGGCGACGCCCACGTCGGCCTGGGCCAGCGCCGGGGCGTCGTTGGTGCCGTCGCCGGTCATCGCGACCAGCCGGCCGCCGGCCTGCTCCCGCTTGATGAGGGCCATCTTGTCCTCGGGGGTGGCCTCGGCGAGGTAGTCGTCGACGCCGGCCTCGGCCGCGATGGCCTTGGCGGTCCTGGCGTTGTCGCCGGTGATCATCACCGTCCTGATGCCCATGGCCCGCAGCTGCTCGAAGCGCTCGCGCAGGCCCTCCTTGACGACGTCCTTGAGGTGGACGACGCCGAGGACCCGGGGCCCGTCGGCGACCAGCAGCGGGGTGCCGCCGCCGGCGCTGATGGACTCGACCGCGCCCAGGGTGGCGTCGGTGACCGTGCCGCCGAGTTCGACGACCCAGCCGGTGACGGCGCCGACCGCGCCCTTGCGGATCCGGCGGTCGCCGGTGTCGACGCCGGACATCCGGGTCTGGGCGGTGAACGGGATCCAGTCGGCGTCGGCCACGCCGTCGCGGTCGCGCGCCGGCCGCCCGTACTCGGTCACCGCCAGGGCGACGATCGAGCGGCCCTCGGGCGTCTCGTCGGCCAGCGACGAGAGCTGGGCGGCCTCGGCCAGCTCCGCCGCCGTCACCCCGGCGGCCGGCAGGAGCGCGGTGGCCCGCCGGTTGCCGTGGGTGATGGTGCCGGTCTTGTCGAGCAGCAGCGTCGAGACGTCGCCGGCCGCCTCCACGGCCCGGCCCGAGGTGGCGAGGACGTTGCGCTGCACCAGGCGGTCCATGCCGGCGATGCCGATCGCGGAGAGCAGCGCGCCGATGGTGGTGGGGATGAGGCAGACCAGCAGCGCGGTCAGCACGACGAGCGACTGCTCGGCGCCGGCGTGGACGGCGAACGGCTGGAGGGTGACGACGGCCAGCAGGAAGACGATGGTGAGGCTGGCCAGCAGGATGTTGAGGGCGATCTCGTTGGGGGTCTTCTGCCGGGCCGCGCCCTCGACGAGGGCGATCATCCGGTCCAGGAAGGTCTCGCCCGGCTTGGTGCTGATCCGGACGGTGATCCGGTCGGAGAGCACCCGGGTGCCGCCAGTGACGGCCGAGCGGTCGCCGCCGGACTCGCGGATGACGGGCGCGGACTCGCCGGTGATGGCGGACTCGTCGACCGAGGCGACGCCCTCGATCACGTCGCCGTCGCCGGGGATCACGTCGCCGGCCTCGCAGACCACCAGGTCGCCGACGCCGAGCGCGGTGCCTGGCACCCGCTCCTCCACGGAGTGCGGGCCGGTGAGGCGCCGGGCGACGGTGTCGGTGCGGGCGGCGCGCAGCGAGGCCGCCTGGGCGCGGCCGCGGCCCTCGGCGACGGCCTCGGCCAGGTTGGCGAAGAGCACAGTCAGCCAGAGCCAGCAGGCGATCGCCCAGCCGAAGGCGTCCGTGGGGTCGCTGACGGCCAGCACGGTGGTGAGCACCGAGCCGATCAGCACCACGAACATCACGGGCGACCTGACCATGGTGCGCGGGTCGAGCTTGCGGACGGCGCTGGGCAGCGAGGACCACAGCAGCCGGGGGTCGAAGCCGCCTCGGGAGACGCGGGCCGGCTGACCGGCCCCGTGGTGGTCCCGGGCGTCGGCCTCGGGGCGGACGGGGGTGGTGGTGCTCATGAGGCGCCTCCTTCCAGAGACAGACCTTCGGCGAGCGGGCCGAGTGAGAGGGCGGGGAAGAACGTCAGCCCCGCCACGACGACGGCGGTGGCCACCAGCAGGCCGCTGAAGAGCGGCCGGTGGGTGCCGAGGGTGCCGACGGTCACCGGGACGCGGCGCTGCTGGGCGAGCGAGCCGGCCAGCGCCAGGACGAACACCATGGGCAGGAACCTGCCGAGCAGCATGCAGACGCCGAGGGTGGTGTTGAAGAAGTCGGTGTTGGCGACCAGGCCCGCGAAGGCGCTGCCGTTGTTGTTGGCGGCCGAGGCGTAGGCGTAGAGGACCTCGGAGAAGCCGTGGGGACCGATGTTGGTCATCGACTCCTCGCCGTCCCCGAAGCCCATGGCCAGGGCGGTGCCGATCAGCGTGAGGGCCGGGGAGACGAGGATGGCGCAGGCGGCGAGCTTGATCTCGCGGGTGCCGATCTTCTTGCCCAGGTACTCGGGGGTGCGGCCGACCATCAGGCCGGCGACGAACACGGCGATCACGGCCATGATCAACATGCCGTAGAGGCCGGATCCGACGCCGCCTGGGGCGATCTCACCGAGCACCATGCCGAAGATCAACACGCCGCCCGAGAGCCCCTGGAAGGAGTCGTGGAAGGAGTTGACGGAGCCGGTCGAGGTCATCGTGGTGGAGACCGCGAACAGCGAGGAGCCGCCGATGCCGAAGCGTTGCTCCTTGCCCTCCATGCCGCCGCCGGCCGCCTGCGAGGCGGAGCCTGGCGCGTGGTGCTCGACGAGGGTGACGGCGATGACGCCGGCCAGCCAGATCACGCCCATCGCGGCGACGACGGCGTAGCCCTGGCGGACGCTGCCGACCATCCGGCCGAAGGTGCGGGGCATCGAGAACGGGATCACCAGCAGCAGGAAGATCTCCAGCAGGTTGCTGATGCCGTCGGGGTTCTCGAAGGGATGGGCGGAGTTGGCGTTGTAGAAGCCGCCGCCGTTGGTGCCCAGGTTCTTGATCGCCTCCTGGGAGGCGACGGGGCCGCCGGTGAGGTGCTGGGTGGCGCCGGTGACGGTGGTGACGTCGTGGCCGCCGGAGAAGTTCTGGATGGCGCCGAGCGCGACCAGCACGATCGCGGCGAGCACGGAGATCGGCAGCAGGATGCGGATGGTGCCGCGCACCAGGTCGGTCCAGAAGTTGCCGAGTTCACCGGTGCGGAACCGGGCGAAGCCGCGTACCAGGGCGACGGCGACGGCCATGCCGACCGCGGCCGACACGAAGTTCTGCACGGCGAGACCGCCGGCCTGCGCCAGATGGCCCATGGCGGATTCGCCGGAGTACGACTGCCAGTTGGTGTTGGAGACGAAGGAGACGGCCGTGTTGAACGCCTGGTCGGCCGGGATGGCGGCGAAGCCGAGCGACAGCGGCAGCAGGTCCTGCACCCGCAGCAGCAGGTAGAGGAAGAGCACGCCGACCGCGGAGAAGGCGAGCACGGACCGCAGGTAGGTGGGCCAGCGCATCTCGGCGTCGGGGTCGGCGCCGACGCAGCGGTAGATCAGCCGTTCGACGCGCAGGTGCTTCCTGGACGAGTAGACGGCGGCCATGTAGTCGCCGAGGGGCCGGTGCACCAGGACCAGGGCCACGACGAGGGCGGATATCTGGAGCACGTCGGCGAGAGGGGTACTCATGGTCGGCGGCCCTCAGAATCTCTCGGGGAAGAGCAGGGCCAGGACCAGGTAGCCGAGGAGGCCGGCGGCCACGCACAGACCGACGATGTTCTCGGCGCTCACAGCTTCCCCACCCCATGGGCGGAGAGGGCCACCAGCGCGAATCCCGCGAGGATGACCAGGACGAAGACCAGGTCGGCCATCGGTTGCTCCCGAACGAGTGGGCAATCACTTACTCGCCCAGGGAACCTCTGTTCGTGCCGCATGCGGCGTTCGTTGACGGCACCCTGATAGCCGGTGGGGCGCCGTTGACGTGGTTCCTACGCGCTGGCCCCGGTCTAGCCACCTTCGTCCGGATTGCCGCCGGGGCCACGATCCTCAGGGGGCTCCCGGTGCTCCCGGTCCCCGCGGTGTTCGTCGCTCTGGATCCGGCGGCGCCGGCGCAGCAGGATGGTGAGATCGGTCGCGGCGGCCAGGGTGAGGACGGCGCAGCCCACGGTGAGCGCGATCAGCGGGCCACGGCCCGGACCTGAGTGCGCCCCGGAGACCGCCAGCCAGATGGCGAAGGCGATCGTGCCGGCGGCGAAGAGCGGGGTGAAGATCGCGGACAACAGGATCCGCAGCCGGATGTCGCTGTACGCGGTGAGTGGCTCGGTGCCGGTCCGCTCGAAGCGGTGCCGTCCGCTACCTCTGCTCATGGCGGGGCCTCCCGTGACGGAGAGCCCCGAGTACCCCGCCGGGACGCCCACCACACCCCGCGCCGAACCGACCGCACCGACCGGGCCGCCGCGTGGCGACGGCCCGACGGGGGTCGGAAGGTACTAGGGCCTGTCTTTTGGATCTTCGTGGATCAGGCCTTGGCTCCCCCAGGCCTGGCGGCCTGGGAGGTACCCCCAGATGCGGTGCATCGTAAGGCGCCGGATCGCAGCTCATACTTGGCCGTATTCGCGCGCGGCGCCTAACATGCCGCTCCGCGGCGTGGGGTAACGCAGCGAGGTGCCGTAGCTGGCGTCGCGGCCCCACGAAGATCCGGAAGACAGGCTCTAGCGGACCTCGGAGATCTCCGGGCCGCGACGCAGCTTGTCGAGGCCGCCGGCGAACCGGGAGACCTGCGCGCCGTCCGCGGCGGCCTGCTCCTGCTTCACGCCGTCCGGCACCATCTGCGCGTCCTGCGGCAGCTTGAGGACGATCGGGTCCCTGGGGGCCATCGGGCCCTCGCCGCGGACCACCACGGTGTCCCTGAAGATCTGCTCGAGCACGCCGGCCGCCTGCGGCTGGACCGCGCCCTGGCCGGAGATCACGCCGCGCAGGAACCAGCGGGGGCCGTCGACGCCGACGAACCGCACGACCTGCATGCCGCGCTTGCCGTCCGGCAGCTGGACCGGCACCCGGGCGCGCAGCTCCCAGCCGAGCGGGCCCTCGATCTCCTCGATCACGCCGCCCTGCTGGGTGATGCCCGAGGCGATCTCCTCGCGCACCTCGCCCCAGATGCCCTCGCGCTTGGGGGCGGCGAACGCCTGGAGCTGCACCGCGCTGTCCTTGAGCACCACGGTGGCGGCGACGATCGCGTCTCCCGCGACCTCCACCCGCAGCTCCATGCCCTGCACGCCTGGCACGAAGATGCCGCCGAGGTCGACCCGGCCCTCGGAGGGCTTGGTGACCTCGCTCATGTCCCACGGACCGTCGGGTCGGGGCGCCGGCTCCAGCCTGACCCGGCGCACCTCCTCCTCGTCGGGAGCCTCATCGGCGGTGGCCTCGGTGGGCTCGACCGCCTCCGCCGCCTCGGCCGGCTCCTCGTTCCGCTTGCGACGACGTCCGAACACGTCAGAGTCCTTTCCGATCGGCGCTCCCGCCGGGGCCGACCGCAGCGTAGGGGGGGTTCCGCAGGTCGGCATGGCCTCCCGTGGAGCCGAAACCCCCCGTGGCGCGCGCCGACCCCGGCAGCTCCGTGACCTCGTGAAAACGCACCGCCGCCACCTGCTGGACGACAAGCTGGGCGATCCGGTCGAACGGCTGGAACCGCACCGTTTCGCGCGGATCCAGATTGATCACGATGACCTTGATCTCTCCACGGTACCCGGCATCGATGGTGCCTGGCGCGTTGACCATGGACACCCCGCAGCGGGCGGCGAGCCCGGAGCGTGGGTGCACGAACGCCGCGTAACCGTCGGGGAGCGCGATGGCCACCCCCGTGGGCAGCACCGCGCGCTCCCCCGGCGCCAGCTCGGCGGCCTGGGTGGTCACCAGGTCGACCCCGGCGTCCCCCGGGTGCGCCCGGGAGGGGACGGGGACCGCCGGATCGATCCGCCGCAGCGGCACGTCCAGCGCGAAGGGGTTTACAGGCTCGGCGCTCACGATGCAGACCCTACCGCCGCTGACGGCCCGTGGGGGCGAGCCTGCCATGCTTGGGCCATGAAGCCGTACGACGAGCGACTGACCGTGCCCAGGACGTGGTGGCTGATGGCTCTGCTCGGGGTGGTGCTGCTGGCCTTCGCGCTGCTTCCGCTGGGCACCGTGCCGGTGCTGTGCGGCCTGGCCGCGGGCGGGGCCCTGTCCGGGGTGGCGCTGAGCGCCTACGGCTCGGCCCGGATCCGGGTGGTCGCCGGCTCGCTGGTCGCGGGCGAGGCCCGGATCCCGCTCACCGCCCTGGGCGAAGCCCGGGCGCTCGACGCCGACGAGGCGCGCGCCTGGCGCACCCATCGTGCGGATGCCCGGGCCCATATGCTGCTGCGCGCCTACATCCCGACGGCCGTCCGGGTCGAGGTGACGGATCCGGATGATCCGACTCCGTATCTCTATCTCTCCACCCGGCGCCCCGACCGCCTGACCGCGGCGCTCAGCGCCCGCCCGGACCCGACCTGAGGCCACGCCCGGGCCGGCGCTCATGCCGCGCAGTCGCGGCAGATCGGCTGACCGTCCTTCTCCTTCGCCAGCTGCGACCGGTGGTGCACGAGGAAGCAGCTCATGCAGGTGAACTCGTCAGCCTGCCGAGGCAGCACTCGGACGGAAAGCTCCTCGTTCGAGAGGTCGGCGCCGGGCAGTTCCAGGCCCTCCGCCTGCTCGAACTCGTCGACGTCGACGGTGGACGCCGACTTGTCGTTCCGCCGGGCCTTCAGCTCCTCGATGCTGTCCTCGTTGACATCGTCATCGGTCTTGCGTGGAGTGTCGTAGTCGGTTGCCATTTCGTTCTCCCCCTCCGGGTGTCTGTGGTATCTCCAGCGCACGTAACGCGCGGGGGGTCGGACTTTGTGCCCGACCCGAGGCGGAGATTTTGCCTCACATCAAGTGCTGTTACTCAATCGACACCCAACCGAACGCCTGAAGAGGTGATCATCCCGGCTGCCGATCGGGCCGTTAACCGGTCAAAAACCCACCCACGGCCGTGTGGCGCCGACCCTGGGGGGCGCCGCTATGCGATTGATCACATCTCCTTCTTTCCCGCTGCGAGGGCCGATCAGACCGGGATGGCGACCCTCATCACCAGGCCGCCCTGCTCCCGCGGCTCGGCCCGCACATAGCCGCCGTGCGCCCGCGCCACGGAGCGGACGATCGACAGCCCGAGACCGACGCCCTTGTCGCTGCCCGTGCGCTCGGTACGCAGCCGACGGAAAGGCTCGAACATATTATCGACCTCGTACGCCGGCACGACCGGACCCGTATTCTCCACCACCAGCACCGCCTGTCCTGGCCTGGCCTCCGTGTCGACCCGAACCCAGCCGCCCTCCGGCACGTTGTACCGCACGGCGTTCTGCACCAGGTTCAGCGCGATCCGCTCGAGCAGCACGCCGTTGCCCTGGACGAGGACCGGCCGGCGGACGCCGCGCAGCTCCACGCCGCGCTGCTGCCCCTCGGCCCGCACCTGCTCCACCGCCTGCCCGGCCACCTCGGCCAGGTCGACCGGCTTGCGGTCCACGATCTCGTTCTCGCTGCGGGCCAGTAGCAGCAGGCCCTCCACCAGCTGCTCGCTGCGCTCGTTCGTCGCCAGCAGCGTCTTGCCGAGCTGGGTCAGCTCGGGGGTGGCGTCCGGGTCGGAGAGCTGCACCTCGAGCAGCGTGCGGTTGATCGCCAGCGGGGTGCGCAGCTCGTGCGAGGCGTTGGCGACGAAGCGCTGCTGCGCGGTGAACGCGCGGTCGAGGCGGTCGAGCATCTCGTCGAAGGTGTCGGCCAGCTCCTTGAACTCGTCGTCCGGGCCGTCGAGTTCGATCCTGCGGTGCAGGTCGGAGCCGGCCACCTGGCGGGCGGTGCGGGTGATCCGGCCGAGCGGCGAGAGCACCCGGCCGGCCATCACGTAGCCGAAGGCGAAGGCGGCCACCGCGAGCCCGAGCAGCGCGAGCAGCGAGCTGCGCAGCAGCTGGTCGAGGGCTATGGCGCGCTGCCGGTCCACGCAGTCGGAGAGCCAGTCCTCGAACTCCCCCTTGGAGACGGGGCCCGACAGCTCGGGGCAAACGCCCGAGGTGGTGCGCAGGTTGGTGTCGGTCTCGAAGACGAAGGGCATCGCGTTGCCCTTGTGCAGGGCCTGGGCGGCCAGCAGGTAGATGATCGTCAGCAGCACCACGCCGGCGATCAGGAACATCCCGCCGTAGAGCAGGGTGAGGCGGATCCGGATGGTCGGCCGGAACCAGCCCTGCGGCCGGTCGGCGTCCCGCGGGTCCCAGTGGGGCTTGGGCGGCGCGTCCGGCATCAGCGGCGGCGGCCGGCGCCCGGCGGCCGGGGGGCTCGGCGGGCTCTGTGGCCTCGGCGGCGGCGAGGCGGAGGACTGCGGCATGGCTCAGATCCGGTATCCGGCGCCGGGCACGGTGGTGATCACCGGCGGGTCGCCCAGCTTGCGGCGGAGCGTCATCACGGTGACCCGGACCACGTTGGTGAACGGGTCGGTGTTCTCGTCCCACGCCTTCTCCAGCAGCTGCTCGGCCGAGACGACCGTGCCCTCGCCGCGCATCAGCACCTCGAGCACGGCGAACTCCTTCGGCGCGAGATGGATCTGCCGATCCTCCCTGAACACCTCGCGGCGGTTCGGGTCGAGCCGGATGCCGGAGCGCTCCAGAACGGGCGGCAGCGGCGCCGTGGCGCGCCGCCCGAGGGCCCGCACCCTGGCGATCAGCTCGCTGAACGCGAACGGCTTGGGCAGGTAGTCGTCGGCGCCGATCTCCAGGCCCTCCACGCGGTCGCTGACGTCCCCCGAGGCCGTCAGCATCAACACCCTGGTGGGCTTGCCGAGCCGGACGATGTGCCGGCAGACGTCGTCCCCGTGGACCAGTGGCAGGTCGCGGTCGAGGACGACCACGTCGTAGTCGTTCAGGTCGACGCGCTCGGTCGCCGCCGCCCCGTCGTAGACCACGTCCACCGCCATGGCCTGGCGGCGCAGCCCGACGGCCACCGTGTCCGCGAGCAACTGCTCGTCCTCCACGACGAGTACGCGCACGTCCCGATCCTCTTCTCGTGAGATCCCCTGGGTGGCGGGCGGCCCTCGACGCGGGGCCCTCCCGGCGACCGCCGGGAGGCTCGTGGGCCCACCCCACCGTCCATCCTGCACCCACCACCCATAAACCACTGGTAAACGCAGGGTGCGGACCCGTGGCCCCGAATTTCGCGGCCGGTGAGGTTTCCGGTCCTGGTGGGCCGGGGAGGAACAGCGACACACCCCGCGACCACCACCCCCCGGCCCCCCGCCGGGCGGTGCCCCCCGCCGGCGGCAAGCCGCCAGTGCTGCCGACCGACGAGGAACCCCTGTGGCCGCACCCACCCCTGGCACTCCCCGGTGCCGACGATCGAAGACGAGGGGGCGCACCTTGGACGCGTTCACCGCTGGAATCCTGCAGCGAATCGAGAACACCCAGTCCGATCTGCACCGCGCTCGCGAAGCCGGAGATCTGTTCACGATGGACGTGGAGCAGGCTGAGCTGGACGACCTGCACCGCCTGGCCGCCGAATACGGCGTGGAGGTCGGCGCCAGGAGCGCCTGATCTCCCTCCCCACGCGCGCCCGACCGGGCGCCGACGACCGTTCCAGTGGCTGAGCGCCCCCGGGGCCTCCCGGGGGCGCTCAGTCACGTGTGGGGGCGCCCCAGGGCCCCTGGGGCGCCCCTCAGTCGTGCCAGGCGCCCAGCTCGTCCAGGAGCGGCTGGAGCGCCGCGAAGACGCCAGGGCTGGCCGCGACGGTGAGGTCTCCGTCGGGCGGGCTCCCTGGCCGGCCGCCGGTGCGGGCGCCGGCCTCGCGGGCGATCAGGTCGCCGGCGGCCAGGTCCCAGGGGTGGAGGCCGCGCTCGTAGAAGCCGTCGAGCCGGCCGCCCGCCACGTCGCAGAGGTCGATGGCGGCCGAACCTGAGCGCCTGATGTCCCGCACCCGCGGGATCAGCCGCTGGGCGACGGCCGCCTGGGCGGTGCGCACCGCGGCGACGTAGTTGAAGCCGGTGCCGATCAGCGCCTGGTCGAGCGGCGGCGCGGCGCGGACCCGCAGCGGCTCGGGTGCCCGGCCGGCCACCAGGCGCTCGGCTCCGCCGCCGCGCACGGCCCGGTAGGTCTCGCCGCGCATCGGGACGGCCACCGCGGCGGCCAGCGTCTCGCCCTCGGCCTCGGCGGCGATGGAGACGGCCCACTGCGGCAGGCCGTAGAGGTAGTTGACGGTGCCGTCGAGCGGGTCGATGACCCAGCGCACCCCGCTGTCGCCGCCGGTGACGCCGCCCTCCTCGCCGAGGAAGGCGTCGTGCGGGCGCCGCTCGGCCAGGAAGCCGGTGATCAGCTTCTCGGCGGCGATGTCCATCTCGGTGACGACGTCGATCGGGCTCGACTTGGTCGCGGCGACGCCGAGGTCGGCGGGGCGGCCCTCGCGCAGCAGCCGACCGGCCCTGTCGGCCGCCTCCTCGGCGAGCGCGAGCAGGGTGGTGGCCAGCTCGCCGGTGGCGGCCTGCGGTCCTTCGGACACGGTGTGGGACTCCTTGTCGGTCCTCGTCGGGCGGTGTCGGGCGATCTTCCGGGGGGCTCCCCGGCTCAGGCGTAGGGGCTGTCCGCCCCCGCGGCGGCCGGGCGGACGACCCGGCCGGCGCAGCAGCCCACCGGGCAGACGTCGTGGCTGGGGCCGAGCGCGCCCAGGGCGCGGCGGGTCGGGGACTCCCCGCGCTCGGTGGCGGCGCGCTCGAGCACCAGGTCGCGGACGGCCGCGACGAAGGCCGGCGCGGCGCCCACGGTGGCGGAGCGCACCGCCGGCAGGCCGAGCTCCCGCGCGGCGGCCAGGGCCTCCGTGTCGAGGTCGTAAAGGACCTCCATGTGGTCGGAGACGAAGCCGATCGGCACCATGACGACGGCCGGGGCGCCCTTGCCGTGCAGGTCCTTCAGGTGGTCCACGACGTCGGGCTCGAGCCACGGGATGTGGGGGGCACCGCTGCGGGACTGGTAGACCAGCTCCCAGGGGCGCTCGACGCCGGTCTCCTCGCGGACCGCGTCCGCGATGAAGCGGGCCGCGTCCAGGTGCTCTGCGACGTAGGCGCCGCCGGCGCCGTGGCCGGCCGGCGGGCCCGAGACGTCGGCCGCCGCGTCCGGGATGGAGTGCGTGGTGAAGGCCAGGTGGGCGCAGGCCCGCACCTCCTCGGGCAGCTCGGCGAGCGCCGCGAGCACCCCCTCGGTCATGGTGCGCAGGAAGCCCGGGTGGTTGTAGTAGAGCCGCAGCTTGTCCACCCGGGGCAGCGGCAGCCCCTCGTCCGCCAGGGTGGCCAGCGCGCCGGCCAGGTCCTCGCGGTACTGGCGGCAGCCGGAGTAGGACGCGTAGGCGCTGGTGGCCAGCGTGAGCACCCGGCGGCGGCCGTCGCGGACCATCTCCCGCAGGGTGTCGGTCACATAGGGCGCCCAGTTGCGGTTGCCCCAGTAGACCGGCAGGTCGACGCCGTGCTCGGCGAAGTCGGCGCGGAGCGCGGCGAGCAGCGTGCGGTTCTGCTCGTTGATCGGGCTGACCCCGCCGAAGAGGCGGTAGTGCGCCCCGACCTCCTCGAGCCGCTCGCGCGGGATGCCCCGGCCCGCGGTGACGTTCTCCAGGAACGGGATGACGTCGTCCGGGCCCTCGGGCCCGCCGAAGGAGAGCAGCAGGAGTGCGTCGTAGGGCTGGGGGCTGATCGCGCGGTCCATGCCTGTGATCCTGCCACCGCGGTCTACGGCGTCGCACCGCCGGTGGCCCCGTCCTCCAGCGTCGTCGGGCTCTCCGAAGGCTCTGGCGCCTCGGGCGTCGGGGACGGCGCGGACGGCGTGGGGGTGGGGCTCGGCGTGGCGTCGCCCTGCCCGGTCTCCTCGCCGGCCCCTTCGTCGGCCGGTGGGTCGGTCTCCTCGGTGGGTTCCTCGCTCGGCTCCCCGGTCGACGGTTCCGGGGCGGGCTCGGTCGCCTCGTCCGGCTGCCGGTCGGTCGACTCGTCGGTGGGCTCGGGGCTCGGCTCACCCCCGTCGTCGGCCGGCCGCTGTCCTTCGCCTTCGCCCTCCCCGCCGCCGCCCGTGAGGATCCGGCCGACGGAGGTGCCGGCCCGGTCGTCGCCGTGCCACCAGCCGGAGAGCGAGCTGCCACCGGCCAGTTCGAGCCCGGTGACGGCGGCCATCGCCAGCGCGAAGACGGCGCCGGCCGCCGCCACCGTGCGGCGGAGCGTGCGACGGGGCCGGGTGGGGGGCGGCGGAGCGGGTGGCGGCGGGGCGTGCGGTGGCGGGTCCTCCGGGGCGCCGGGGCGCCCGCGCAACCTGTCGAACAGGTGCTGGAAAACGGCGCCACCCGCGGTGGCGACCACGCTCATCACACCGGCGCCGATCACCGTGCCGAACACGCCGAGCCCGGAGGCGAGCACCGCGCCCGCCACGGCGGCCGCCGCGCTCGCCGCGACCTGCGGAACCGTCAGTTCGATCCGGCCACGCCTCCGTTCCTCCCGCTCCCCACCTGAACTCTTTACCCGAGGTTCCACCGTTCGCCTCAATCCACACACTCTTCGCATCGTGCCCACGGAGAAGACATGCGGAGGCGGGAGGATAGTTCCGATTTCGGCGTTTCTGTGAGCCTTGCCACCCAAAGGAGCGGGAGTTCCGCGTGTCAACTCCCTTGCCCCGGGACAACTTCCACGGCGCCACACCCCACCCAGGTGGCCCTAATGGAGTAGTGTGACCACACCTGGCCTTAGCCGTCTCATGTCCCGTGCGAAACACGGCGCCCGCGCCGGTCACAGCGCGTGGCAAAGTGGTGACTGTGCCATAGCGGCGGCTCAAGTCCATGGCCCGACACGCCGGGCAAGTCGGCAAGGTTGTGGCAGGCTGCACCCGGGCAGGTCACACTCGTCCAGCGGGAGCAGCGACGTACGTGACGTCGGCAGGCACCACCGGGAGGTCCTCGTGCCCGAACTGCGTGTCGTGGCCGTGAGCAATGACGGCACACGTCTGGTACTCAAGGCTGCCGACAACACGGAATACACCCTTCCGATCGACGAACGGCTGCGCGCCGCGGTGCGCAACGACCGGGCCAGGCTCGGCCAGATCGAGATCGAGGTCGAGAACCACCTGCGTCCGCGCGACATCCAGGCGCGGATACGAGCCGGCGCCACCGCCGAGGAGGTCGCGCAGTTCGCCGGCATCCCGGTCGACCGGGTGCGGCGGTTCGAGGGCCCGGTGCTCGCCGAGCGCGCGTTCATGGCGGAGCGGGCCCGCAAGACGCCGGTCCGCCGTCCCGGCGAGGCCTCGGGGCCCCAGCTCGGCGAGGCCGTCGCCGACCGGCTGCTGCTACGCGGCGCCGACAAGGACGCGGTCCGGTGGGACTCCTGGCGGCGGGACGACGGCACCTGGGAGGTGCTGCTCGTCTACCGGGTCGCCGGCGAGACCCACTCGGCGAGCTGGATGTTCGACCCGCCGCGCCGCCTGGTGCAGGCCGTGGACGACGAGGCGCGGGCGCTGCTCGGCGAGACCGACGACACGCCCGAGCCGAGCACGCCGTTCGTGCCGCGCATCGCCCGGCTGCCCCGCGAGGGCGACCGGGGGCCCGGCCGGCTGGCCCCGGCGAGCGACGAGACGGACTCGCTGACCAGCCTGCTGGAGGCGGTGCCGAGCTTCCGCGGCGACCTGGTGGTGCCCGAGCCAGCCGCCGCCACCCCGTCGCCCACCGTCGAGGAGCTGGACGAGGAGGAGCCGCCGGCCGAGGCCCCGCCCGGCCGCGGCCCCGCGGCGCCGGCGGCCAGCGCCGGCTCGACCTACGCGGACGTCCTGATGCCGCGCTCGGTAGGCGGCCACCGCGAGCGGCTCACCGGCCAGACCGACCGGCAGGCCGAGGCGGACGGCGTCCGCCCCGGCCGGCGCGCCGCGGTGCCCAGTTGGGACGAGATCGTCTTCGGCACCCGCCGCAAGAAGAAGGAGTAGCCGGCGGCCCGCCGGCCCTCAGCCTGGCTGGGGGCCGGTGGCCACCGGCCGGCTCCGGTCGGCCGTCCAGCCGCTCCAGGAGCCCGGGTAGAGCGCCGCCACCACCCCGATCTCGGCCAGCGCCAGCACCTCCTGCGCCGCCGAGACGCCCGAGCCGCAGTAGACGCCCACCTCGGCGCCCGGCGCCACCCCGAGCTCGGCGTAGTGCGCCGCCAGCTCGGCGGCCGGCCGCAGCCGGCCGTCGTCGCGCAGGTTCTCGCCGGTCGGGGCCGAGACCGCGCCCGGGATGTGGCCGGCCACCGGGTCGATCGGCTCCACCTCGCCGCGGTACCGCTCCCCCGCCCTGGCGTCCAGCAGCACGCCGCTCCTGGCCAGCCGCGCGGCCTCGTCCGCGTCCAGCGTCGGCAGGCCGCCAGGCCGCGGCACGAAGTCGCCCTCGGCCGGGGCCGGCACCTCCTCCGTCAACTCGCCGGCCCAGGCGGCCAGGCCGCCGTCGAGGACTCGGGTGCGCTCGTGCCCGGCCCAGCGCAGCAGCCACCAGGCGCGGGCCGCCGACCAGCCCTGGCCGGCGTCGTAGACCACCACGTCACGGTCGTGCGAGACCCCGGCCCGCCGCATCGCGGTGCCGAACACGTCGGCGTCCGGCAGCGGATGCCGACCGGCTGGCCCGGCCGGCGCCGCCAGCTCGGAGTCCAGGTCCACGTAGACGGCGCCCGGCAGGTGGCCGGCCGCGTACTCGGGCAGCCCGGGCGGGCCACCGAGCTTGTAGCGCACGTCGAGCAGCACCGGACGCTCGTGCGCCGGGACCCCGGGGCCGAGGGCGAGCCCCAGTTCGGAGGCGGAGATCATTGCAGTCATGGCCCCATTCTCCCCGCGCGCGGTGGAGACTTGGGGCCGAGCAAGGGAGCCCCGAGGAGATGGAGCAGGATGACCAACACAGCGAGTCCACCAGTTCCCGGTACGCACCGCTGGGTGAGCCTGATGGTTCACGACCTGGCCGCGAGCCGACGGTTCTACGGTGGGCTCTTCGGCTGGGAGTTCGACGAGGGACCGTCACCGCTCGGCGCGTACATCAGGGCGCTGCGGGACGGCCACCCGGTCGCCGGCCTGGGCGAGATGGCGGGCGGGGTGCGGCGGGTCACGGCCTGGCTGCCGTACATCGCCACGAACGACGCGGACGCGACGGCCGCGTTGATCCGTGAGTGCGGCGGGACGGTGGCGGTCGGCCCACTGGACGTGGACCAGGTGGGCCGCCTCGGCATCGCGGCCGACGTGGGCGGCGCGGCGTTCGGCATCTGGGAGGGCGGCCCGCGGCGCAGCGGCCGCTACCACGGGGTCGAGGGGGCGGTGTCCTGGAACGAGCTGTTCGCGGTGGAGTCGTCGGGGGTCGGCAAGTTCTACGAGCGGGTCTTCGGCTACGACGTGGGCCCCGAGCCGGCGCAGCCGCCCGGCAGCGACTTCCTGACCCTCCGCCTCGGCTCCCGGCCCGTCGCCGGAATCCGCGGCGCGGCGGGCGCGTTGCCGCACGACCGGGGGCCGCACTGGCTGACGTACTTCTCGGTGGTGGACCTCGACGACACGCTGGAGCGGGTCGTGGCGCTCGGCGGCCGCCGGCGGACCGAGCCGGAGACCTCTCCCTTCGGCCGCTGGGCCCGGGTCACGGACCCAGAGGGCGCGCCGTTCGCGGTGATCGTCCCGACGAGGCCCTCCGGGGGCTGACCGGTTGGGGTTCTCCCCCGCCCTCCCGCCCCTCTTCGCGCTGCGCGCCAAGGCCCGCGGCCTGGGACCTGGGCGGCTGCGCCGCAAGCCGACGCTGCGCGCGGGCGGGGTGCGGAGGTCTCCCCCACCCACCCACCCCAACTTCGGCCCGGGCCCGAGCGGGCCCGGGCCGGCGCCGCGCACGGTGCGGGGGTTGTGCTCGGCAGGGCCGCCGCAGCGCGGGGCCCCGGCCCGGCGCTCCGCACCGGAGGGGCGGGCGGCAGCCCACGGCGGCTACGCCGCCGAGCCGCTGGCCCGCAGGCCCGAAGGGCCGAGGCGGCTCCCCCGCCCGACCCGCGCTCCGCACGGGCGGCGCGCAGCGCGGCCACTGCCGTACGGAGCACGGAGAGACCCCGCCCGGCGGGGCTGACCGGCCAGCGGCGGCTACGCCGCCGGACCCGCTGACAGCAACGAACCAGGGCCCACCAAGCCCACGGCGACCCCGCCGTTGGCCACTGCCACGCGCAACACGGCGAGGCCCCCCGCCGGAACGGCCGGCCTGGCCAGCCTGCGGCGGCTACACCGCCAGGCCGCTGGCCCGCAGGCCCGAAGGGCCGAGGCGGCTCCCCCGCCCGACCCGCGCTCCGCACGGGCGGCGGTGCGGGATGCGCGCAGCGCGGCCACTGCCGTACGGAGCGCGCGGAGAGACCCCGCCCGGCGGGGCTGACCGGCCAGCGGCGGCTACGCCGCCGGACCCGCTGACAGCAACGAACCAGGGCCCACCAAGCCCACGGCGACCCCGCCGTTGGCCACTGCCACGCGCAACACGGCGAGGCCCCCCCGCCGGAACGGCCGGCCTGGCCAGCCTGCGGCGGCTGCGCCGCCAGGCCGCTGGCCGGTGGGCCCGAAGGGCCGAGGCGGCTACGCCGCCGGCCGGCGGTCCGTTGGCGGCCGCGAGGCCGGCTCGGCGGCGTAGCCGCCAACCGTCGCGCGGAGCGCGCCGGAGAGGGCGGGTGGGTGGGGGGAGCCCCGGTGCCCAGCCCGGCGCGTCAGTCGGCCGCCACCACCGCGCTCGCCGGCGACGGCGCGGGCGTCGTCGCCGTCGCCGCCGTGCGGCGACGGCGGTGGTGGCGGCGGCACAGCACCTCGTAGCCGACCTCCGTGTCCGCCGCGCCGACGTCGCCGACGACGACCTGCGCGCCCTCCACGACCATCCGCCCGCCCTCCGTGCGGGCGTTGTGCGTGGCGCGCGCCCCGCACCAGCACAGCGTCTCGACCTGGAGCACCTCCACCCGGTCGGCGAGCTCGATCAGCCGTTGGGAGCCGGGGAAGAGCCGGGTCCTGAAGTCGGTCGTGATGCCGAACGCGTAGACGTCGACGCCCAGGTCGTCGACGACGCACGCCAGTTGGTCGACCTGCTCGGGCGAGAGGAACTGGGCCTCGTCCGCGATCACGTAGTCCACCCGGGCCCCGGCCGCGACGCACGCGGCCAGGTGGGCGTGGAAGTCGAACGCCTCGTCCGTCTCGGTCGCCTCCGTCACCAGGCCGAGCCGGGACGACAGCAGGCCCTCGCCGGCCCGGTCGTTCCTGGTGAAGATCAGCCCCCGCAGGCCGCGGGCCGAGCGGTTGTGCTGGATCTGGAGGGCGAGCGTGGACTTCCCGCAGTCCATCGTGCCGGAGAAGAAGGCGAGTTCAGCCAAGGGTCCTGCTCCCGGTTGTTCCATACGTCAGGTGCTCAGGTGCGTACTTCGAGGAGCGGCACGAGCTGCTCGGCCGGGGTGACGGAGCCGTGCATGCCGAGGAGCGCCGTCTCCCTCGGCTCCGAGGCGCCGGCGACCACGGCGGCGTTCCCGGTCATGGCGACGACCACGTCGCCGACGCGGCCCCGCACCCGCGGTTCGAGGTCGACGCCCGGCGGCCCGAACCAGCCGAGCTCGACGGCCTCGTCGCGGGTCACCACCCAGGCGTGCTCGGCGAGCACCTCGCGCCAGACGGCGTGCACGTCGGCTGCCGCACCCGGCACCGCGTACAGGTGGCGGGCCCGGCCTTCGCCGCCGAGGCGGGCGACGCCGGCCCGGAGTTCCCAGTCCTCGTCGAAGTCGAAGCGGGCCTCGGGGGTGGTCGGCACGTCGACCATGCCGTGGTCGGCCGTGACGTAGAGCGCGGAGCGGGGCGGCAGCCGCTCGGCGAGCCGGCGGGCCAGGCCGTCCACGTAGGCCAGTTCGGCGAGCCAGGCGTCGGAGGCCATGCCGAACCGGTGGCCCTTGCCGTCGAGTTCCGCGTAGTACGTGTAGACGAGGGCCCGGTCGGCGGCGGCGAGCCGCTCGGCGGCCAGGTCCATCCGCTCGCCCGCGTCGCCGCGGCCGAGGAAGGTGCCGCCGGAGAGCGCGACCTGGGTGAGCGGGGTGTGCTCGAAGTGCGGCGCCGTGACCTGGGCGGCGGCGACGCCGGCCGCGTGGGCGCGCTGGAAGATGGTGGGGTGCGGCTGCCAGAGCCGCGGGTCGGTCCACGGGTCCCAGCGCAGCTGGTTCATCAGCTCGCCGGTGCCCGGGTCGCGGACCTTGTAGCCGGCGAGGCCGTGCGCGGCGGGCGCGAGGCCGGTGCCGACCGAGGCGAGCGAGGTCGCCGTGGTGGCGGGGAAGCCGGCGGTGATGGGCCGGCCGGTGCCGGCCCTGGACGACGGGATCAGCGAGGTGAGGAACGGGGCCTGCTCGGGGTGGGCGAGCAGCGCCTCCCAGCCGAGGCCGTCGACCAGGAAGACGCAGACCCGGTCGGCGGGCGGGAGTTGGAGGCCGGAGGAGGAGAGGCCGGGGATGCCGAGGCCGGCGGCGGCGGCCGGCAGCACGTCGGCGAGCGATCCCGTCCCGTACTCGGGGGCGGGGGCCAGGCGTGGGTCGAGCGGCGCGGGTTCGTCGACCGGGCCCGGCCACGCGTCCCAGCTCCCCGGTCGGGGGTGGGTCACCTGGCGGCCACCGCGGTCGCCTCGGAGAGGGCCTGGGCGAACTCCAGGGTCTGCCGGACCGTCTCGGGGCCGTCGCCGGCCTCGCTGATGCGCAGCGACAGGTCGTCGGCGGTGCTGGAGCCCGTGTAGCCGTGGTCCGCCTCGCAGTTGGGGTCGCCGCAGTTGGCCGGCTCCATGTCGATCCGGGAGACGGCGCCCCAGCCGATGGTGAGCACCACCTCGCGGGGCAGCGTGCCTGGCACGTAGGACTGCGGGTCGGAGACGACGCGGCTCAGCACCACGGAGGAGATCCGGGACAGCTTCACGGACTCGGTGGAGGTGGTGGCGTAGGGGGCGGGGGCCGAGCTGTCGGCGGACTGCTCGTCGGTGTGGCTGACGATGAACCGGGTGCCGGTCAGCACCAGCACGGTGGCGTGGCGGCGCACCTCGTTGCTGTCGAAGGTCGTCTCCTGGTGGACGAGGAAGGACGTCACGGGCTCCCGGCCCACGGCCGCCTCCACCGCCTCCGCGACCAGCGCGGGGTAGTAGCCGCTGCGCTCGATTGCCTCCCGCAGCCCCTGGGACGTCGTACCGGTCTTCGCCATGCGCCCATCCTAAGGGGCACCTCCGACAGCGGTGAGGCCGTTGTCCGGTCTGTTCTCGGTGGGCGGAGCGCGCCGGGCGCGCGACTAGAAGTCGGGCATCCGGCGTGGGCCCAGGTCGAAGGCGGGCGCCGGGGGCGCCACCCGGATCGAGGCGCCGAGCACGGTGACTCCGTGTGGGGCGACAGCGACGGGTTCGAGCTCGACGGCGGCGATCTCGGGCCGGTCGTCGAGCAGCCGGCCGAGGCGCAGCAGCGTCTCCTCCAGGGCGGCGGTGTCGACGGGTCTGGCGCCGCGCCAGCCGAACAGCATGGGGGCCGCCCGGATGGCGCGGACCAGCCAGGACACGTCCCGGTCGGTGACCGGGAGCAGCCGGTGGGCCACGTCGCCGAGGAGTTCGGCGGGTGCCCCGGCCAGGCCGAAGGAGAGGACGGCGCCGACGGCCGGGTCGACGGTGGCGCGGACCACGGTGTCGACACCGCGGGGGGCCATCCGCTGGACGACGGGCCGCAGTTCGGCCGGTTCGCCGAGCTGGCCGGTCAACTCGGCGTAGGCGCGGCGGAGTTCGCCCTCGGTGGTCAGGTCGAGGCGGACGCCGCCCAGGTCGGGGCGGTGGCGCAGTCGCGGCGCGGTGGTCTTGAGGGCGACGGGGAAGCCGATGCGGCGGGCGGCGACCACGGCGGCGCGGGCGTCGGGCGCGGGGTGGGCGGGCAGCAGCGGGATGCCGTAGGCGGTGAGGATCCGGTGGGTGGCGGCCTGGTCGAGGGTGACGGTGCGGCGTGGGTCGGCGGCGGCGGCGACCAGTTCGGCCGCGGTGTCCTCGTCGATGTCGTCGAAGGCCGGCACGTGCCCCGCGTGGACGGCGCCGGCCCGCCACTCGGCGTGGCCGACGGCCTTGGAGAGGGCGCGGACGGCGCGCTCGGCCGAGGGGTAGACGGGGATGCCGCGGGTGGTGAGCGCGGCGGCGAGGGCGTCAAGGGCGAGTTGGGCGACGACGACCGGCTTGCCGGCGCCGGTGTCGGTGAGCGCGGTGTGCAGCGCCGGGGCGAGGTCTTCGAGCAGCCGGTCGGTGTGGTCGGCGGCGGCGCCCGGGGTCTCGCCGACGGTGGGCACCACGGCGACGACGACGGCGTCCACGCCCGGGTCGGCGAGGGCGGCGGCGAGCGCGGCGCCGAAGTCGGCGGGGAGCGCGGCGGGGCCGAGGCCGTCCGGGTCGAGCGGGCGGAGCCGGTGGGCGCGGCAGGCGTCGTGGGCGACGAGGCCGAACGCCTCGGCGTTGCTGACGACGGCGACGCGGGGGCCCTGGGGCAGCGGCTGGTGGGCCAGCAGCAGCCCGATGTCGAGGAGTTCGGTGGCGGTGTCGGCCTCGATGACGCCGGCCTGGCCGAGCAGCGCGGAGACGGTGGGCTCGGGGGTGTGGCTGGTGGGGACGGCGTGGCCGTGCGGCGGGAGCCCGCCGCTGTGCCGGCCGCCGCGCACCACGACGACCGGGGTGCCGGCGGCCGCGATGCGGCGGGCGAGCCGGGTGAACTTGCGGGGGTTGCCGACCGATTCGAGGTACATCAGGGCGACGTCGGTGGCCGGGTCCTCGTCCCAGTACTGGAGGAGGTCGTTTCCCGAGAGGTCGGCGCGGTTGCCGGCGGAGACGAAGGTGGAGAGGCCGCCGCCGCGCCTGGCCAGCTCGTCGAGCACGGCGATGCCGATGGCGGCCGACTGGGTGAAGAGCCCGATCCGCCCGGCGGCGGGCAGCCGGGGCGCGGGGCTGGCGTTGAGCCGGACGGCGGGGTCGGTGTTGATCAGGCCGAAGGCGTTGGGGCCGACGAGCCGCATGCCGTGGGAGCGGGCGAGGTGGACGAGGTCACGCTGCTCCTCCCGGTCGTGACCGGCGGCGAGCACCACCAGGCCGGCCACGCCGGCGGCGGCGCAGTCGGCGATGGCGCCGGCGACCCGGGGCGCGGGGACGGCCAGCACGGCGAGGTCGACCGGGGCGCCGATGTCCCCGACGGTGCGGTGGGCGGGGGCGCCGCCGAGCTCGGTGGTGCCCTCGGGCAGCGCGGCGTTGACGGCGTACACGGGCCCGGTGAAGCCGCCGGCCAGCAGGCCGGCGAGCACGGTGCGGCCGGCCCCGCCCGGGCGGCGGCCCACCCCGACGACGGCGACGGAGCCAGGGGCGAGGAGGCGCTGCACGGAGCGGGCCTCGGCGCGCTGCTCGCGGGCGCGCATCACGGCGAGGGAGCGGGCGGTTGGCTCCAGGTCGAGGGTGAGGTGCAGGGAGCCGTCGGCGAAGCTGCGCCGTTGGGAGTAGCCGGCGTCGGTGAAGACCTTGGCCATCCTGGTGTTGGCGGGCAGCAGTTCGGCCTCGAAGCGGCGGATGGCGCGTTCGCGGGCGACGGCGGCCAGGTGTTCGAGCAGCACGGAGGCGAGGCCGCGGCCCTGGTGGGCGTCCTGGACGAGGAAGGCGACCTCGGCGCGGTCGGCGGGCTCGGTGGCGGCCAGGCCGTGTTCGTCGATCCGGTCGTAGCGCACCACGGCGAGGAACTCGCCGCCGACGGTGGCGGCGAGGCCGACCCGGTCCACGTAGTCGTGGTGGGTGAAACGGTGCACGTCACGGTCGGAGAGCCGGGGGTAGGGCGCGAAGAAGCGGTAGTACTTCGACTCGTCGGAGACCCGCTCGTAGAAGGCGACCAGACGGTCGGCGTCCGCCGGGGTGATGGGCCGCAGGTGGGCCGTCCCGCCGTCGCGGAGCACGACGTCGGCCTCCCAGTGGGCGGGGTAGGGCGGCTGGGCGGGGGTCCGCATGGCTCCAAGCGTACGGTTGGGTCTGCCGGGACGGCGGCCCGGTCGACAGCACAACCGTTCCACCCTGTTCGAACCGAAGGGCACCATCATGGTTGAGCGCCGCGTCATCATCGGTTGGTCGGAGGGCCTGCACGCCCGGCCCGCCTCGATCTTCGTCCGGGCCGCGACGGCGACCGGCGTCCAGGTGACCATCGCGAGGAAGGGTGGCACCCCGGTGAACGCCGCGTCGATGCTCGCCGTGCTGAGCCTGGGGGCGGAGGGCGGCGAGGAGGTGGTGCTCGCGTCCGGCTCGGCCGACCCGGTGGCCGCCGAGGCCGCGATCGACCGGCTGGCGCGGTTGGTTTCCGAGGGGCTCGAGGAACTTCCCGAAACGGTGTGAGGCCGCCGGAGACGGTGTGGGAATGGCGCCGGTACCGGCGCTGAATTCCGGGCGACGAAAATTATCGGCCGCGAATTCGGCGATGGAATTCCCGACGCTTTCACACAGGTGTATACGGTCGCTGTTAATTCTGGCCGCGCACCGTGTTTACGGCAGGTTTCGGGATTCTCACGGCGACGGCCCTGACCTGTTTGCGCGCCGGCGTCGACCGCTCGAGCTGGGCCGCGGCGAGCGCCCTGGCCCGCTCCGCGTCGCCCCGGGCGATGGCGTCCACCAGGGCCCCGCGCTCCTGCCACTGCACCACGGCGCGGGAGAGCGGCTCGCTCGTGTAGAGCCAGGTGATCTTGCGGCGCAGCTGCACCAGCATGGCCGTCAACCCCGGGCTGCAGGTGGCCTGGGCGACCGTCTCGTGGAACCAGTCGCCGAGCGAGCGGAGGTCCGACTCCTGCCCCTGGCCTGCCCGCTGGCGCCCGAGGCGCACGAGCCCACGCAGGACCTTGAGGTGCGCCTCCGTGCGCCGCTGGGCGGCGCGCGCGGCGCCGAGCGGCTCCAACAGCGCCCGGACGTCGAGCAGATCGGCCGCCTCGCGCTCCCCCGGCTGCGCCACGCAGGCGCCGGCGTGCCGCCGCGAGGTGACGAAGCCCTCGGACTCCAGGGTGCGCAGGGCCTCCCGCACCGGCACCCGGGACACCCCGTAGCGCTGCGCCAGCTGCTCCTCGGCGAGCCGGGCACCGGGGGGCAGGACACCGCTGACGATGTCCTCACGGATCGCCGTGCATACCGTGTGCGCGGAGATACGCATGACAAACCCCCACAGCCATAGCCGGCTTCTGCCCTGTTGCATTTCCACCGGGTCACTCAACCGAACTGTATGGCAAAACCGCTGGAATGCCGATAGCACCCCTGGATAAGCGGCGCCTTTCGGACGTTTACCCGAAAGGTCAACGGCGTCGAACTGGCACGCGGACAGCACGCGGCCCCGGGGTCGAGGAGAACCCCGGGGCCGGCGGCGGTCGGCTTCGGCCGGCGGCTCAGCCGCCGATCACCGTCACCTCGCCGATGCCGAGCTCCCGCACCGGCTCTGCGATCTTCGCGGCGTCGCCGACGAGCACGGTCACCAGCCGGTCCTGCGGGAAGGCGCGAACCACGGCGGCCGACGCCTCGACCGCGCCGGTCGCGGCCAACCGGGCGTAGAGCCGGGCCTGGTAGTCGTCGGGCAGCCCCTCCTCGACCTGGTCGGCGAGGGTGCCGGCGACGGCGGCCGCCGTCTCGAAGCTGAGCGGCGCCACGCCCACCAGGAACTGCACCGCGGCGTCCCGCTCCTCGTCCGTCAGCCCCCCGGCGGCCAGGGTGCTCAGCACCTGGAAGAGGTCGGCGAGCGCCGGCCCGGTCTTGTCGGACTCCACCGAGCCGCGGATGCCGAGCAACGAGAGCCCGGTGCCGTCGGCCCGTGACTGCAGCACCTGGGCGAAGGCCCGGATGCCGTAGGTGTAGCCCTTCTCCTCGCGCAGCACCCGGTCGAGACGGGAGGTGATGGTGCCGCCGAGGCAGTAGACGCCGAGCCGCTGCGCCGCCCACACCGGGTCGTGCCGGTCGGGCCCGGTGCGGGCGATCAGCAGCTGGGTCTGCACGGAGCCCGGCCGGTCGACGATGACGACCCGGGCCGAGTCGTCGGCGACGGCCGGCTGCCAGACGGGCTCGGCCGGCGGCCCGCCGGTCCAGGCGCCCAGGGTCTCCTTGAGCACCGCGTCCAGGTCGATGCCGGTGAGGTCGCCGACGACCACCGCGGTGGCCGAGGCGGGCCTGACGTGCGCGTCGTAGAAGGCGCGGACGGACTTGGCGTCGATCCGCTCGACGGTCGCCGCCGTGCCCTGCCGGGGCCTGGACATCCGCGAGTCGGCGGGGAACAGGGTGTCGTAGAGCGCCACCGCGGCCCGCCGGCCCGGGTTGGCCAGCTCGTGCGGGATCTCGTCGAGCCGGTTGGCGACCAGCCGCTCGACCTCGTGCTCGGGGAACGCGGGGGCGCGCAGCGCGTCGGCGAGCAGCCGCAGCGCCCGGTCGAGCCGGGAGACCGGGACCTCCAGGGAGACCCGGACGCCCGGGTGGTCGGCGTGGGTGTCCAGGGTGGCACCGCAGCGCTCCAACTCGGCCGCGTACTCCTCGGCGGTGTGCCGGTCGGTGCCCTCGGACAGGGCGCGGGCCATGATCGTGGCCACGCCCTCGATGGCGGCCGGCTCGGCGGCCAGCGGGGCGGCCAGGTTGAGCTCGACGGCGATGACGCGCTGGCCGGGGCGGTGACTGCGCAGCACGGTCAGGCCGTTGGGCAGGGTGGAGCGCTCGGGGGCCGGAAACGCCCAGGGCCTGGGCTCGCCGCCGGTCGGCCGCGGGTGGAGTTGCATGCTGGCGATGGCGTCGCTCACTGGTGGTCGGCCCCTTCGGTGTCGTCGTCGGCCTCGGTCTCGTCCTCGTCGGAGCCGGTGGGCTCGTAGACCAACACCGCGCGGTTATCAGGGCGGAGCCGCGCCGCGGCCACCTCCCGCACCTCGTCCGCAGTGATCTCCAGGACGCGGCGCACGGCGGTGGTCACCAGGTTCGGGTCTCCGAAGAGCACCGCGAACCTGCACAGCTCGTCAGCTCGGCCGCCGACCGTGGCGAGCCGATCGAGCCACTCGCGCTCCAGCTGGGCCTGGGCGCGCTCGAGTTCCTCCGGAGTGGGACCCTCCTCGGCGAACCTGGCGAGCTCCTCGGCGACGGCGGTCTCGATGTCCTCGACCCGTGCCTCGCCCGATGTCTTGGCATCGAGCCAGCCCATCGAGGGGGCGCCGGCGAGCCGCATAAGACCGAAGCCGGCGGACACCGCGGTGCGGTCACGCCTGACCAACCGGTTGTACAGCCGAGAGGACTCGCCGCCTCCGAGGATCGTCAGCGCCAGGTCGGCGGCGTCGGCCTCGCGGATGCCGTCGTGGGGCAGCCGGTAGGCGGCCATGAGGGCGCGCGAGGGGACGTTCTCACGCACCAACTCGCGCACCTCCTCGCCGACGAGGTCGGGGAGCGTGCCGTCGCGCGGTGGGCGCTTGCCCTCCTGGGCCGGGATGGAGCCGAAGTACTTCTCGGCCCAGGCCAGGGTCTGCTCGGGATCGATGTCGCCGACCACGGCGAGCACCGCGTTGTTGGGCGCGTAGTTGACGCGGAAGAACTCCTTGGCGTCCTCGATCGAGGCGGCGTCCAGGTCGGCCATCGAGCCGATCGGGGTGTGGTGGTACGGATGGCCGTCCGGGAAGACCATCGCGGTCAGCCTCTCGAACGCCGTGCCGTAGGGGACGTTGTCATAGCGCTGGCGGCGCTCGTTCTTCACCACGTCGCGCTGGTTGTCGAGGGCCTTCAGGTCGAGCGCGGCGAGCAGGGTGCCCATCCGGTCGGCCTCGAGCCACAGGGCCAGCTCCAGCTCGTGGGCCGGCATGGTCTCGAAGTAGTTGGTCCGCTCGAAGCTCGTGGTGCCGTTGAGCGAGCCGCCGGCGGACTGGATGAGCTCGAAGTGACCGTTGCCCTTGACTTGTTGCGACCCCTGGAACATCAGGTGCTCGAAGAGGTGGGCGAGCCCGGTGCGGCCCGCGACCTCGTGCCGCGAGCCCACGTCGTACCAGAGGCAGACGGCGGCCACCGGGGTGAGGTGGTCCTCGGAGAGCACCACGCGCAGCCCGTTGTCCAGCCTGTGTTCGGTCGCGGTGAGCCCGCCGGCGGTATCCTGCGGGATGGCCGTGTGGCCCATGGGCGTGAGGTCCCTTCGCTCGGACGGTCCGGTTCTCTGTCGGATGTCCTGTCACCTTATGCAAGGTGAGCCGGGGTGTGCGATGCGATCGGCGGTTGGTACCCGGCTGTCGGTGGCGAGGTCCACAATGGTCGCCAGCACACCGTCCAGCCGTACGAAGGAGTCCCCGCGCGATGGCCCGCCGCAGTACGCCGACCCCGCCTCCGGAGGATTTCGAGGAGCGCATCCTCGACATCGACGTCGTCGATGAGATGCAGGGCTCCTTCCTCGAGTACGCCTACTCGGTGATCTACTCCCGGGCCCTCCCCGACGCGCGGGACGGGTTGAAGCCGGTGCAGCGTCGAATCCTGTACCAGATGCACGACATGGGGCTGCGGCCCGATCGCGGCCACGTCAAGTGCGCCCGGGTGGTCGGCGAGGTGATGGGCAAGCTCCACCCGCACGGCGACTCGGCCATCTACGACGCGCTGGTGCGGATGGCCCAACCGTTCTCGATGCGCCTCCCGCTGGTGGACGGCCATGGGAACTTCGGTTCGTTGGGGAACGACGACCCGCCGGCCGCCATGCGGTACACGGAGTGCCGTTCCTCGGCGGTGGCCGGCCTGATGGTCAGCGGGATCGACGAGGACACGGTCGACTTCTCGCCCAACTACGACGGCAGCGAGCAGGAGCCGGTGGCGCTGCCCGCCGCCTACCCCAACCTCCTGGTGAACGGGTCGAGTGGCATCGCCGTCGGCATGGCCACCAACATGCCGCCGCACAACCTGGGCGAGGTCATCGCCGCGGCCCGCCACCTGATCCGCTATCCGAACGCCGACCTGGCCGCCCTGATGCGCTACATCCCGGGGCCCGACCTGCCGACCGGCGGCCGGATCGTCGGGCTCGACGGCGTCCGGGACGCGTACCAGACGGGGCGCGGCACCTTCCGGATCCGGGCCACGGTCGCGGTGGAGAAGGTCACGGCCAGGCGGATGGGCCTGGTGGTCACCGAACTGCCGTTCACGGTCGGCCCCGAGAAGGTCGTCGGCAAGATCAAGGACCTGGTCAACGCGAAGCGGCTGCAGGGCATCGCGGACGTCAAGGACCTGACGGACCGTGAGCACGGGCTGCGGCTGGTGATCGAGATCAAGAACGGGTTCCACCCCGAGGCGGTGCTGGCCCAGCTCTACAAGCTGACGCCGATGGAGGAGACCTTCGGCATCAACAACGTGGCCCTGGTGGACGGCCAGCCGCTCACCATGGGCCTGCGGGAGTTGCTCGAGGTCTACGTCGACCACCGCTTCGAGGTGGTCAGGCGGCGCAGCGAGTACCGGCGGGGCAGACGCAGGGACCGGCTGCACCTGGTCGAGGGCCTGCTGGTGGCGCTCGTCGACATCGACGAGGTGATCCGGCTCATCAGGTCGAGCGACAACGCGGCCGAGGCGAAGGACGCGCTGATGGCGCGGTTCGAGCTCTCCGAGACGCAGACCCAGTACATCCTGGACACCCCGCTGCGCCGGCTGACCCGGTTCGACCGGATCGAGCTGGAGTCGGAGCGTGACCGGCTGACGGCCGAGATCGAGGAGCTGACCAGGATCCTGGAGTCGGACGCGGAGCTGCGCAAGCTGGTCTCGGCCGAGCTGGCCGAGGTGGCCAAGAAGTTCGGCACCCCGCGCCGCACCCAGCTCGCCGAGGCGGAGGGCGCCGCCGTCGAGGTGCTGCCGTTGGAGGTGTCGGACGACCCCTGCCGGGTGCTGCTCTCCTCCACCGGGCTGCTGGCCCGCACGGCCGACGAGCAGTCCGTCTTCGACGAGAACGCGCGCCGGGTGAAGCACGACGTGGTGGTCTCGGCGGTGCCCTCCACCACCCGCGGCGAGATCGGGGTGGTCACCTCGGAGGGCCGGCTGCTCAGGCTGAACGTGGTGGATCTGCCGATGCTGCCGCACAGCGCCGCCGCGCCCAACCTGTCGGGCGGGGCCCAGGTGGCGGAGTTCCTGACGCTGCGCCCCGACGAGCGGGTGATCTGTCTGACCACGCTCGACGAGTCCTCGCCCGGGCTCGCGATCGGCACCGAACAGGGCGTGGTGAAGCGGGTGGTGCCCGACTACCCGTCGAACAAGGACGAGTTGGAGGTCATCGCCCTCAGGGACGGCGATGTGATCGTCGGCGCGGCCGAGTTGCGCACCGGCGAGGAGGACCTGGTCTTCATCACGGACGACGCGCAGCTGCTGCGCTACCAGGCCGCCCAGGTGCGGCCGCAGGGCCGGCCGGCGGCCGGCATGGCCGGCGTCAAGCTGACGGACGGCGCGAAGGTGATCTCCTTCACGGCGGTGGATCCGGCGAGCGAGGGCGCGGTGTTCACCGTGGCGGGCGGCAGCGGCACCCTGGACGACTCGCTCGGCACGGCCAAGCTGACGCCGTTCGACCAGTACCCGCGGAAGGGCCGGGCCACCGGCGGGGTGCGCTGCCAGCGGTTCCTGAAGGGCGAGGAGCGGCTGACGTTCGCCTGGGCCGGCACGATGCCGGGTCGGGCGGCCACGTCGACGGGCGCGCCCGTCGACCTGCCGGAGCCCGACCCGCGCCGGGACGGCTCGGGCACGCCGCTCGGCCGGCCGGTCGCGGTGGTCGCCGGCCCGGTGTAGTGGCGGCCGGTCGACGACGGCCGGCGACTAAGGCCGCGGCTCGGGCTCCGGCTCCGGCTCCGGCTCGGTGACGTCCTCCGGGTCGTCGACGTACCGCAGCACCTCCCACATGCCGTTGCGCGCGGGGTCGGCCTCGGCCGGCCCCGCCGCGGCGCAGCCGGCCAGCTCCTTGCGCAACGCCTCGGGATCGATGCCGGCGCCGATGAGCACCAGGCGGGTCGCGCCGTCGGCGTCGGCCGCCGGGTAGAAGCGCAGGAAGCGGCCTACGGCGTGCAGTTCGTACCGCTCGGGGCGCGGCCCGGCGGCCAGGGTGACGAAGCCCTTGATCCGGTAGAGCCCGGCCGGCCTGGTGTCGAGGAAGCGCATCAGGGCGGCCGGGTCGAGCGGCGTCTCGTCACTGAACGCCACGCTGTCGTAGGCGGTGTGCGGGTGGTCGTGCCCCGCGCCGTCCTCGCCGTCGTTCTCGTCGTCGTGCGCCAGGTCGGCGAACGAGAGCTGCCGGAAGCCGGCGTCCGGCGCGTCGAGGCCGGCGCGGCCGGTGTCCCGGTCGAAGAACAGGCCGGGATCGACGCGGCCCCCGGCCGCCGGCACCACGGGGGCGCCGGCGGCGAGGTCGGTGAGCGCGGCGAGTTGGGCGCGCCACTCGGCCTCCGGGACCCGGTCGGTCTTGTTGAGCACCACCAGGTCGGCGGCGCCGGGGTGCCGGGTCCCGGCCGGCTCGGCGGCGTCCACCACCTGCACCAGGCCGCCGTAGACGATCCGCCGGTCCCCGCTGGCCAGGATCATCCGGACCAGGCTGGGAGGTTCGGCGAGGCCGCTGGCCTCCACCACGATCAGGTCGATGCCCGCGGCCGGGTCGGCCAGCCTGCCGAGGGCCGCGTCCAGGTCCTCGGTGTCCACGGCGCAGCACAGGCAGCCGTTGTCGAACGAGGCCATGGCGTCGACCTGCCCGGCGACCAGCATCGCGTCGACGGGGATGCTGCCGAAGTCGTTGACGACGGCGCCGATCCGCACCCCCTCACGGTTGCGCAGCAGGTGGTTGAGCAGCGTGGTCTTCCCCGCCCCGAGGAAGCCCGCCAACACGACGACGGGGATCCGGCTGGTGGTCATGGCCGCCACGATAGCCGTGGCGGCCGACCCGTTCGCGCTAGCGGCGGTAGACTTCGAGTTCGCTCAGCTGCCCGGCCGGCCAGCCGGTGTTGGCGCTGAAGGTGAGCTGGAGGTAGCGGACGGCGGTGCCGGCGGGCAGCGCCTGGGTGGTCTGGTTGCCGCTCGCGGGGTTGAAGGTGTAGCCGCGTTGCGAGACGAGTTCGGTGAGCGCGTTCGGCTGGTCGCCGCCGCGCACGGTGATGGTCTGGGTGCGGGTGCCCCAGGCGGCGGGGGTGGGCAGCCTGAGGACGAGCCTGCCGACCTCGGTGGCCTCGCCGAGGTCGACCGTCAGGGTCTGTGGGAAGGCGTTGTTGGCGCTCTCCCAGTAGGTCTCCGGGTTGCCGTCGACGGCCCGCTGCCCGGTGTAGACGTCGGTGTGGCTGCTCACGGTGACCGGCCGGCCGGCGGCCAGGTTGCGGTCCGGGTCGGGCTCCTGGGGCTGCTCGCCGGGCTGGGGCCAGCTGGCGCAGTCGGTCCAGGCGCTGTCCCAACCGCTGTTGCCACCGCCGTCGGTGAGGGTGAGCGGGGCGCGGTCGGTCGGGAACGGGCAGTTGTAGACGCCGGCTGAGCCGACGCCGGTCGCGGTCACGCCGCTGAACGTGGCGCGTCCGCTGGTCTCCGCCTGGACCACGACGGTGCCGACGTTCTCGATCCTGGCCCGGTCGACCGTCACGTTGTCGGTGGCGAGCCCGGTGCCGCTGCCCGAGACGAACTGGATGGCGCTCCAGGGGCTGTCGAGGATGGTGGTGTCGGTGATCCGCACGTTCGCGGTGATGGCGTGGTTGTAGGCGTCGACGCGGAGCGCCGACATCGGGTGGTTCCAGTTGGGGTTGAGCGCCCCGGCGCGCTGGAGCGTGTTGCCCTCCACCCGGATGGTGCCGGCCAGCGGGAAGAACGGCTGGAGGAACGCCTGGTTGGAGATGGCGAGGCCGCTGCCCAGGGCGTTGGTGTCCCGGACCAGGTTGCCGCGCACGGTGATGTTCTCGCCGCCGTAGATCGCGATGCCGTTGGCGAGGTTGGGCTGGACGACGGTGTTGTTCTCGAAGACCGAGTTCCGGTTGAGGGCCGGCAGGGACCACATGGCGAGGGCGTCGTCGCCGGTGTTGCGCACGTAGTTGTCGCGGACGGTGATGCCGTTGGCGTTGCCGTTGAGGTTGAGCCCGTCGGCTGCCATGTCGAGGATGCGGTTGTTCTCGACGACCAGGTTGTCGTTGGCGCCGGTGAGCCAGAGGCCGACCTTGAGGTGCTGGAGCCACATCCCGGAGACCGAGGAGCCCGCGCCGAGGTTGCCGTTGACGAAGTTGTCGGGGTGGGAGTCGACGCGCTCGGTGACGTCGCCGATGACGGCGAAGTCGCGGATGTGCACGTTGCCAGGCGAGGTGCCCTGGTTGATGAACCGTGAGGTGCGCACCACCGAGTGCCAGTTGCCGGCGCCGCGGAGGGTGACGTTCTCGACGTAGATCGGCTGGCTGAGGCGGTAGGTGCCCGGCGGGATCCACACGGTGCCGCCCCGGCCCTCGGCGACGGCCTGGGTGAACGCCTGGGTGGAGTCGGCGACTCCGGTGGGGTCGGCGCCGCGGCTGGTGACGCTGAGCGAGCCTGCGGGCTGCTGGGCGGGGGCCGCGACCTGCTCGAAGTCGGCGGTGTCGATCACGTAGGGCCCGGCGTTGTCGCCGGCGTCCACCTGGAGGGTGACCGTGGCGCCAGCGGCGAGGTCGCGGCCGAGCGGGAGCCTGCCGTGGGCGAAGAAGTGGTGGGTCTTCGAGCCCTGGATCCAGGGGGCGTCGAAGTAGGTATGGCGGGAGGTGACGTCGAGGCCGCGGTCCAGCTTCTGCCCGTTGACGTACACGGACAGGGTGCCGCTCGCGCCGTCCGGGATGTTGTAGGCGACGGTGACGGCGTTGGCGGGCGCGGTCAGCGTGAAGGTGACGCGCTGGCCGGCGGCCAGCCGCACCGCGCGTCGCCCCGACGCCTCGGAGGCGACGGTGCCCTGGGTGATGTCGGGGCCGACGGCGGTGCCGTTGTGCTGTGCGGCCTCGGCCTCCTGGGTGACGAAGGGGACGGTGGCGCCGGCGGCGACGGAGACGTCGTCCTGGGCGTCGGCGGCCCTGGCGGGCGCGGTGCTCGCCAGGGTGCCGAGGAGCGCGGCGCAGACGGCGGCGGCGAGGGCCACGAGTGGCCTTCGACCGGTGCGTGGTGGGGTCACGTCGTTCCTTCCGGTGGGGTTCGGCTGTGCGGTGCGGGAACGGTGCGTGCTGTGCTGCCGTGCTGTGGTGCTCCTGTGCTGTGCCGGGCGGCGCGGGGTCGGTCAGCCGCGCAGCCAGGCGGCGGTGTCCTGCGGCAGCCGGCCGGCGTCGTCCAGCGGGCCGGACGTCAGCAGGACCTCCGAGTGGGGCGGTGGCGTGGCGGGTTCGGCGGCCAGGTTGACCGCGCAGATCAGCCCGTCGGGCAGGGCGAAGGCGAGCAGTCCCGGCGCGGTGGGCAGCCAGCGCAGCCCGTCGGCGGCGGTCGGCGGGCCGGCGCGGCGCAGCCGGAGCGCGGTGCGGTAGAGGTTGAGCATGGAGTCGGGGTCGGCCGCCTGCCGGTCCACGGTGTAGGGCGCCCAGTCGGCTGGCTGCGGCAGCCAGGTGGCGGCACCGCCGAAGCCGTAGGGGGGTTCGGTGCCCTCCCAGGGCAGCGGCACCCGGCAGCCGTCGCGGCCCGGGTCGATCCCGCCCGACCGGTCGTGCATCGGGTCGAGAATGCGGTCGCGCGGGATCTCGGCCTCCGGCAGGCCGCGTTCCTCGCCCTGGTAGAGGTAGACGGCGCCCGGCAGGGCGAGGGTGAGCAGCGCGGCGGCCCTGGCGCGGCGGGTGCCGAGGGCCGGATCGGTGGGGGTGCCGAAGCGCTTGGCGGCGAAGTCGAACCCGGTGTCGGCGCGGCCGTAGCGGGTGACGGTGCGGGTCACGTCGTGGTTGCTGAGCACCCAGGTGGCGGGGGCGCCGACGCCGGCGTGCGCGGCGAGCGTCGCGTCGATGGAGCGGCGCAGCCGGTCGGGGTCCCAGGGACAGGCGAGGAAGTCGAAGTTGAAGGCGGTGTGCAGCTCGTCGGGGCGCAGGTAGCGGGCGAAGCGCTCGACGTCCGGCAGCCAGAGTTCGCCGATCAGCACGCCGCCGTAGTGGTCGGCGACGGCCCGCCAGGAGCGGTAGACGTCGTGCAGCTCGTCCCGGTCCACGTAGGGGTGCGGGTCGTGCTCGGGGTCGAAGTCCGGGAGTTCCGGGTCCTTGGCGAGCAGCGCCGCGGAGTCGATCCGGATGCCGGCGGCGCCGCGTTCGAACCAGAACCGCAGCACGTCCTCGTGCTCGGCGCGGACGTCGGGGTGCGACCAGTCGAGGTCGGGCTGGCCGGGCGCGAACAGGTGCAGGTACCACTCGCCCGGGGTGCCGTCGGGTTCGGTGGTGCGGCTCCAGGCGGGGCCGCCGAACTCGGACCGCCAGGCGTTGGGCGGCCGTTCGCCGCCCGGGCCGCGCCCGGGGCGGAAGTGGAAGCGGGCCCGCTCGGCGCTGCCGGGCGGCGCGGCGAGCGCGGCCCGGAACCAGGGGTGCTCGGCGGAGACGTGGTTGGGGACGACGTCCACGATGGTGCGGAGGCCGAGCCGGTCGGCCTCGGTGATCAGCTTCTCGGCCTCGGCCAGGGTGCCGAACGCGGGGTCGATGGCGCGGTAGTCCGCGACGTCGTAGCCGCCGTCCGCGAGTGGCGAGACGTACCAGGGGGTGAACCACAGCGCCTCGACGCCGAGGTCGGCCAGGTAGGGCAGTCTGGCCCGGACGCCGGCCAGGTCGCCGGTTCCGTCGCCGTCGCCGTCGGCGAAGCTGCGGATGTACACCTGGTAGATGGCGGCGCTGCCCCACCAGTCGCTGGCTTGGTGCGGCACGGAGTGAGGTTCCTTTCCGGTGATCGCTCAGCCCTTGAGTCCGCCGGCGGTCAGGCCGGCGACGATGTGGCGCTGGAAGACCAGGAAGAGCACGATCAGGGGGATGCTGGCCAGGACGAGCCCGGCGATGAGCAGATTGAGCGAGGTGCTGTCGGAGATCCGTTGGAGGTAGACGGTGATGGGTTGCCTGGCCGGGTCGGGCAGCACCACGAGGGGCCACAGGAAGTCGCGCCAGAGCGCGGTGACGGAGAGGATCGACACCACGGCGATGATCGGGCGGGAGAGCGGCAGCACGATCCGCCGGAACACGGCGAGCGGTCCGGCGCCGTCGATGCGCGCCGCGTCCAGGAGTTCGCCTGGTATCCGGTCGAAGAAGTTCTTGAGGACGTAGATGTTGAACGCGTTGGCGGCGGCCGGCAGCCAGACCGCGGCGGGGTTGTTGACCAGGTTGAGGCCGACCAGCGGCACGTCGGTGACGGTCAGGTAGGTCGGCACGAGCAGCACGGTGGCCGGGACCATGAGGGTGACCAGCATCAGCCCGAGCAGCAGGCCGCCGAACCGCGGCCGGAGGCGGGAGAGCGCGTAGGCGGCCGGCAGTTGGATCGCGAGCCCGAGTAGCCAGGCGCCGCCGATGAGGGTGAGGGTGTTGCCGAAGTAGCGCGCGAGGTCGAGCCGGTTCCAGGCGTCCGCGTAGGTGTCCGGGTGCCACTCCTCCGGCACGTACGTGGGCGGGTTCCTGGCGAGCTCAGGCGAGCTCTTCATGCCGCCGGTCACCATCCAGTAGAGCGGGATGACGAAGGCCAGGGTGAACAGCAGGAGGGTGACGGTGAACAGGGACCAGTAGACGAGCCGGCCGCGGCGCGTCCTGAGGGCGGCCGGGCGGACCAGGGTGCGCATGGACGACCTCCCGCTAGTCGGCCCGGCCGCGGGTGACCCGCAGGTAGGCGGCGGAGAAGGCGGCGAGCACGAGGAGCAGCAGCAGGCTCATGGCGCTCGCCGCGCCGAAATCGTGGTGGACGAACGCGTAGCGGTAGACGAGCAGCATCACGGTGACGGTGGAGTCCTGCGGGCCGCCGCCGGTCATCACGAAGGGCTCGGTGAACACCTGCATGGTGGCGACCACCTGGAGGAGCAGCAGCATCAGGATGACGAAGCGGGTCCCCGGGACCGTCACGTGCCACAGCCGTCGCCAGAGCCCGGCGCCGTCCAGCTCGGCGGACTCGTAGAGCTCGCCTGGGATGGTCTGGAGGGCGGCCAGGTAGATCAGGGTGGCGGTGCCCATGTTGGCCCAGGTGGAGACGATGACCAGCGAGATCAGGGCGGTGTCAGGGGAGTTGGTCCACTGGGAGGTGGGCAGCCCCGCGGTGCCGAGCACCTCGTTGATCAGCCCGCCCTCCGGCTGGTAGAACCAGCGCCACATCAGGGCCACCACGACGGGCGGCAGCATCACCGGCAGGTAGACGAGGACCCTGAAGTAGGCGCGGGCGTGCCGGAACTCGTTGATCAGCACGGCGGCGACGAACGGCACACCGAAGCCGAGCACCAGCGCGTAGAGGGTGAACAGGGCGCTGTTGCGCCAGGCGGTGGCGAACAGCGGGTCGTCGAGGACGTGGCGGAAGTTCTCCAGGCCGACCCAGCTGGAGCCGCGGACGAAGTTCACCTCCTGGAAGGCGAGGACCACGTTCCTGACGACCGGGTACCAGGCGAAGACGGCGAAGACCACCAGCGCGCCGCACAGGAACCCGTAGGCGGTGAGGTGTTCGGTCAGCCGCCGCCTGGTGGCCCGGGCGGCCGGCGCGGTCGCCGTTCCTCGGAGGGCCATCTCAGGAGGCGCCGTAGATCCGGTCGACCTGCTCCGCCGCGTCGGCGAGCACCGCGTCGACGTCCGTGTCGCGCTCGGTCAGCACGGCCTGCATGACGTTGTCGAGGATCGCGTAGACCTCCTGGGCCCGCGGCGGTTCGATCCGGCCCTCGATCTCGGGAGCCGCCTCCATGAAGGGCGCGACGTGCTCCACCGGAACGTTGGCGTACTGCTCCTTGAGCGCCTCGACCGCGTCCCTGGTCTCGCCGGCTGTCCAGATGTCGGGGGTGGGCGGCATGGGGAGGCCGACCGGCAGCCCGTCGTCGCGGCTCTCCCGGATGCGGCGCTCGATCTCGTCCGGGTTGACGAACCGCCACTGGAGCCAGGTGAGGGCGGCGTCGATCTGCTCGGGCGTGGCGTTGGCGTTGACCATGTAGCCCTCGCCGCCGACGAGGGTGGCCTGGCCGTCGGGGACGGGGGCGAGGCCCAGGTTCTCGTAGGAGCCCTCGTACTGCCTGACCAGGGTGGGCAGGTTGTCCGGGGCGGCTATGTACATGCCCAGCTGCCCGGCGCCCATCTGGACCATCAGGTCCTCGCAGGAGCGGAGTTGGTCGCTGCCCATCGAGTCGTCCTCCCACCGCATGGCCTGGAGGGTGCGCAGCAGCCCGCGCGCCGGGGCGGCATCGAACGCGGCGCGGTGGGATTCGCCCTCCGGCTCGGCGACGAGGCCGCCCCTGGAGTAGATCTCGGCGGTCAGGTGCCAGCCGCCGGTGTTGTCGATGGTGCACTCGCCGTAGCCGGTGACGCCGCCGCCGAGTTCGGCGATGGCGTCGGCGGCCTCGCGGACCTCCTCCCAGGTGGTCGGGGGCGCGTCGGGGTCGAGGCCGGCGCGCTCGAAGAGGTCGCGGTTGTAGAGCAGGCCCATCGAGTAGTTGGCGGTGGGGATGCCGTACTGGCGGCCCGCCTCGTCCTGGAAGACCCGGTGGAGCTCGGGCCGCACCTGGTCGAGCCGGGGTACGTCGGCGAGGTGGTCGGTGATGTCGGCGGCGTAGCCCTGCTCGATGATGCCGGCGGGGTCGGTGAAGTAGACGTAGAAGACGTCCTCCAGGTCGCCGCCCGCGACCCGGGTGTTGAACGTCTCGGGCTCCATGAAGCCCTCGTGCGGAACGATGTCGATGTCCGGGTGCGCCTCCTCGAAGGCCGCGATCTCGGCGAGGAAGACCCGCAGTTCACGCTCGTCGGTGCCGGGCGGCTGGCCGTTGATGTCGAGCCGGATCCGCCCGTCGTCGCCGGTGGCGCCGTCGCCGGATGAGCAGGCGACCAGGGCGAGCGGGAGGACGAGGGCGGTGGCGGTCGCGAGGCGGACGCGGAGCCGCCGGTGCGCGCTGCGTGTCATGAGGGACCCCTTCGTCGGCACGGCACGGCGTGACCACAGAGTGGCGCACACTCAACCACCGGAGTCAGCAGCGCGCAATATCCTGCGTGTAAAGGGAAAAAAATTGACTACGCCTCGCGGGGTGCGGGCCCTGTCGACTCGCGGACCACCAGTTCCGGCTCGAACAGCAGCTCGCCGCGGGCCACGTCGCGGCCCCCGAACTGGGCCACCAGCATCTCCACGGCCGCCCGCCCCATCGCCTCGATCGGCTGTCGCACCGTGCTCAACGGCGGCGAGGTGCAGGTCATCAGCGCCGAGTCGTCGAAGCCCACCACGGACAGGTCGTCGGGCACCCCGAGCCCACGCCGCCTGGCCGCGCGCACCGCGCCGAGCGCGATCACGTCGCTGGCGCAGATCACGCCGGTGACGCCGCGCTCCAGCAGGGTCGCGGTGGCCGCCTGCCCGCCCTCGAGCGTGTACATCGCCCTGGCCACCAGGTCGTCCGGCAGCTCCCGGCCGGCGGCCGCGGCCACCGCGCGGGCGGCGGCCAGCTTGCGCTGGGACGGCATGTGGTCGCTCGGGCCGAGCACCAGGCCGATCCGCTCGTGGCCGAGCGAGACCAGGTGCCGCCACGCCTGCTCGGCCGCCACCGCGTCGTCGCAGGAGACCTGCGGAAAGCCGAGCCCCGGCACGGAGGCGTTGATCAGCACCACCGGCAGCCGCCGCTCGGCGAGCAGCCGGTAGTGGTCGTGCGAGGCGTCCGCCTGCGCGTACCGACCGCCGGCGAACACCACGCCGGAGACCTGCTGTTGGAGCAGCAGGTCGACGTAGTCCGTCTCCTGCACGCCGCCCGGGGTCTGGGTGCACAGCACCGGAACCAGGCCGCGCTGGGCGAGCACCCCGCCGAGCACCTCGGCGAACGCCGGGAAGATCGGGTTGCTCAGCTCGGGCAGCACCAGGCCGACCAGCCGGCCGCGCTCCCCGCGCAGCTGGGTGGGGCGCTCGTAGCCGAGCACGTCGAGCGCCGTGAGGACGGCCTGCCGAGTGGCCTCGGAGACCCCGGGCTTGCCGTTGAGCACCCGGCTGACCGTGGCCTCGCTGACCCCCACCTTCTGCGCGACCTGCGCAAGTCGTCGTGTCATGGCCGCAAGAATAATGCAAGCCACGCAAGTCACTTGCGTCACCCCCGAACCAAGGGACGGGAGCGGCGCCCGGGTCAGGAGAGGCTAGCCTTACCTGGGTGAGCACGTGCACCACCCTCTCCCAGGCCCTGACGGAGCCGCTGGCCGGGACCGCCAGCGCCGCGCGGACCTGGCTGCTGATCGAACAGCCGGGCCCCTGGGGCCCCGACGCCCTGGTCGACAGCCACCTCGACCCCGCCGTGGGCCGGGCCCTGGAGGCCGCCACCGCCGGCACCGGCGTCCGGGTGGCGCTCATCCGCCGGCCTGGGCGGCACGCCGACCGCCCGGGAGGCCGCCGCGCCTACCTGGCCCACACCCTGCCGGGGAACGCCTGGGTCCGGGTCACCGACCACGTGCGCCCGGAGCGCCTGCTCGACCTGGACTTCGCCAGGCTCGGCGCCGGCGACCACGACGGACGCTGGGAGCCGCACCGCGGCGAGCCGCTGACCCTGGTGTGCACCAACGGCCGGCGCGACCGCTGCTGCGCGCTGCTCGGCCGGCCGCTGGCCGCCGAGCTGGTGGCCAGCGGCGGCTCGGAGGTCTGGGAGATCAGCCACATCGGCGGGCACCGCTTCTCCCCCACGCTGCTGGTCCTGCCGCACGGCTACGCCTACGGGCGGATGACCGCGGTGGGCGTCAAGAGCGTCCTGGCGGCGCTGGACGACGGCCAGCTGGTCACGGAAGGCTGCCGCGGCCGGTCCGCCTGGGACCGGCCTGGCCAGGCCGCCGAGCTGGCCGTCCGGGAGGCCACCGGTGAGCACGGCCTGGACGCGCTGGCCGTGCTCGCCGACCGGGGCCGGGACGGGATCGTGGTGGGCCACACGGACGGCCGCCGCTGGCGGGTGACGGTGGCGGAGCACACCGCCGGCGAACCCGCCCCCGCCAGCTGCGGCGCGCTCTTCGAGACCCGCCCACGGATCGCCGTCACCGACATCGTCACCCTGCCGAGCGCGCCGCCGTCCCCCTGAGCCGGCGCCGCGACTACGTGTCGATGCGGGAGCGGTCGAGCGTGGCCGCCGAGTTGGTGATGAACTCGCGGCGAGGCGCCACCTCGTTCCCCATCAGCAGGCTGAACGCCTCCTCGGCCGCCTCCAGGTCGTTGATGTTGATCCGCCGCAGGGTGCGCCGGCGCGGGTCCATCGTGGTCTCGGCCAGCTGGTCGGCGTCCATCTCGCCGAGGCCCTTGTAACGCTGGATCGACTCCTTGAAGCGGACCTTGCGGCGCTCCAGATCGAGCAGCGTCTCGCGGAGCTCGGCGTCCGAGTAGGTGTACAGGTACTTGTCCTGCCCCTTCTTCGGGTTGCTCAGCTCGATCCGGTGCAGCGGCGGCACGGCCGAGAAGACCCGGCCCTGCTCGACCATCGGCCGCATGTAGCGCTGGAACAGCGTCAGCAGCAGACAGCGGATGTGCGCCCCGTCCACGTCGGCGTCGGCCAGGAAGATCACCCGGCCGTAGCGTGCCTGGTCGATGTCGAAGGTACGCCCCGAGCCGGCTCCTATCACCTGGATGATGGCGCCGCACTCGGCGTTCTTCAGCATGTCGGACACCGACGACTTCTGAACGTTCAGGATCTTGCCGCGGATCGGCAGCAGCGCCTGGAACTCCGAGTTCCTGGCCAGCTTGGCCGTGCCGAGCGCGCTGTCGCCCTCGACGATGAACAGCTCGCTGCGGTCCACGTCGTCGCTGCGGCAGTCGGCCAGCTTGGCCGGCAGCGCCGAGGACTCCAGGGCCGTCTTGCGGCGCTGGGCCTCCTTGTGCTGGCGGGCGGCGATCCGGGTGCGGGCGGCGGCGACGACCTTCTCCAGCACGGCGCGGGCCTGCTGCTTGTCGTCCCGCCTGCTGGAGGTCAGGAAGCCCTTGAGCTCCTTGCCGACCACCTGGGCCACGATCCGGGAGGCGGCCGAGGTGCCGAGCACCTCCTTGGTCTGGCCCTCGAACTGCGGCTCCGCGAGCCGCACCGTGACCACCGCGGTCATGCCCTCCAGGGCGTCGTCCTTGACGACGTCGTCCTCGGCGACCCGCAGCAGCTTGGTGGCGCGCAGCACCTCGTTGACGGTGCGGGTGACGGCCCGCTCGAAGCCGGTGACGTGGGTGCCGCCCTTGGGGGTGGCGATGATGTTGACGAACGACCGCACGGTGCTGTCGTAGCCGGTGCCCCAGCGCAGCGCGATGTCCACGTCCAGGTCGCGCTTGACCTCAGTCGGGATCATGTGGCCGCGGTCGTCGAGGACCGGGACGGTCTCCTTGAAGGTGCCCTGGCCGGTGAGCCGCAGCACGTCGCAGACCGGCTTGTCGGAGGCCAGGAACTCGCAGAACTCGCTGATCCCGCCGTCGTAGTGGAAGACCTCCTCGGACGGCTCGGCACCGTCGACACCCCGTTCGTCACGGACCGTGATGGTCAGCCCGGGGACCAGGAAGGCCGTCTGCCTGGCGCGGGCGTACAGGGTGTCGAGGGAGAGCTTGGCGTCCTTGAGGAAGATCTGCCGGTCCGCCCAGTAGCGCACCCGGGTGCCGGTGCGGGTCTTGGGGATCTTCTTGGCCTTGCGCAGGCCGTTGGCCGGGGCGAACGGGGCCTCGGGCCCGGTCCTGGCGAAGACGCCGGGGGTGCCGCGCCGGAAGCTGATGGCGTGGGTGCTGCCGCCCCGGTCGACCTCCACGTCGAGCCGGGCGGAGAGGGCGTTCACCACGGAGGCGCCGACGCCGTGCAGGCCGCCGGAGGCCGCGTAGGAGCCGCCGCCGAACTTGCCGCCGGCGTGCAGCTTGGTCATCACGACCTCGACGCCGGAGAGCCCGGTCTTCGGCTCGATGTCGACGGGGATGCCGCGCCCGTCGTCCCGGACCTCGACCGAGCCGTCGCCGTGCAGCAGCACCTCGATCCGGTCGCAGTGCCCGCCCAGGGCCTCGTCGACGGCGTTGTCGATGATCTCCCAGAGGCAGTGCATCAGCCCCCGGCTGTCCGTGGACCCGATGTACATGCCCGGCCGCTTACGGACCGCCTCGAGACCCTCCAGGACGAGCAGGTGCCGCGCGGTGTAGTTGCCTGCCGGGTCGGCCCCGGTCAACAGTGCTGTGGACTGCACGGACGTGTCGGCGGTCACGCAGTTCGCTCCTCGCTGAATTCTGATCTGGCCCAGATGTGGTGGCGGTCGCCGCTCAGAGGGTACCGAGGCCCTGTAGAGCGGTTGTGCGGCTCCCCGGGAAGTATCCAGGGTAGCCGAGCATCGCTCACACGTTCGATAACTCGTCTGGGTGACGTGTACATCACGTTCCCTTCGAGGCATGAACCATTTAGGCTCCGGGCACGTCCTCCTGAACAAGGGAGGGCCCCCGGATACACCGAGGTAGCCGGAACAAAACAACTAGACGACGCATTACACCAAGCGACTGCAATACGGCTCATTCGCCGCCACCGGGCAGCGTTCGGCCATCTCGGGAGAAATTTTTCCATCGAGAAGCCGCGAGCGGGAACGTTCTCGGCCTGGTTGGATGTTGTCCCTGGTACGACAGCTCGTCGAGCTAGAGAAGAGGCGACGTGACTACTGTTCTGACCCCCGCGACCCCGCTGACGGCTGGGGACCGCTGCGACCGCTGTGGTGCCCAGGCGTATCTTCGCGTGGTCCTCATCAGCGGCGGAGAGCTGCTGTTCTGCGCTCACCACGGCCGCAAGTTCGAGCCGGAGCTCAAGAAGATCGCCGCGGAGATACAGGACGAGACGGAGAAGCTCACCGCGACTCCCGCATCCGCGAGCGACGACGAACGCTGATCGACCGAGATCCGACGTATCGCGTCCCCCTGACGACGGGCTCCGTCCGGTCGGTGTGTCGACCGGACAACGGGCGGTCACCCGTGCACGCGCGGTGACCGCCCGTTTCCCTGCCCTCCAGGCCCTTCCTGCGGGCCACGGCAGCCTCCCATGACGCCGCGAGAAGGCCGGCGGCCCCCGAGAGGGGCCACCGGCCGTTCAGGCGCGCCGGGACGGGGCTCTCGGGCCCCGCGCCCGGGCTGCCGCCTCAGTCGAGGTAGTCCCGCAGCACCTGCGAGCGGGACGGGTGACGCAGCTTGGACATGGTCTTGGACTCGATCTGCCGGATCCGCTCCCGGGTCACCCCGTAGACCTTGCCGATCTCGTCCAGCGTCTTGGGCTGGCCGTCGGTGAGGCCGAAGCGCATCGAGACGACGCCGGCCTCGCGCTCGCTCAGCGTGTCGAGCACGGAGTGCAGCTGCTCCTGGAGCAGCGTGAAGCTGACCGCGTCGGCCGGCACCACGGCTTCGGAGTCCTCGATGAGGTCACCGAACTCGCTGTCGCCGTCCTCGCCGAGCGGGGTGTGCAGCGAGATCGGCTCCCGACCGTACTTCTGGACCTCGACGACCTTCTCCGGGGTCATGTCGAGTTCCTTGGCCAGCTCCTCGGGGGTGGGCTCACGGCCCAGGTCCTGGAGCATCTGCCGCTGGACGCGGGCGAGCTTGTTGATCACCTCGACCATGTGCACCGGGATGCGGATGGTGCGGGCCTGGTCGGCCATGGCGCGGGTGATCGCCTGCCGGATCCACCAGGTGGCGTACGTGGAGAACTTGTAGCCCTTGGTGTAGTCGAACTTCTCGACCGCGCGGATCAGACCGAGGTTGCCCTCCTGGATCAGGTCCAGGAAGAGCATGCCGCGGCCGGTGTAGCGCTTGGCCAGCGAGACGACCAGCCGGAGGTTGGCCTCCAGCAGGTGGTTCTTGGCCCGGCGGCCGTCCTCGGAGATGATCTCCAGCTCGCGGCGCAGCTTGGGCGCGATCTTGTCGGAGCTGGCCAGCTTGTCCTCGGCGAAGAGACCCGCCTCGATGCGCTTGGCGAGCTCCACCTCCTGCTCCGCGTTGAGCAGGGGGACCTTGCCGATCTGCTTGAGGTAGTCCTTGACCGGGTCGGCCGTGGCGCCGGCGGCGGCCACCTGCTGGGCCGGGGCGTCGTCCTCGTCGTCGTCGGAGAGGACGAAGCCCTCGTTCTCCTGCTTGCCCTCGGGGCCCTCACCGGGAGCGGCACCGGCCCGCACGGCGCGGTCGGTGGGCTCTTCCAGGCCCTCCTCGTCGCCGTCCAGGAACTCGTCGGCCAGCTCCGACTTGCCGTTCGGCTCGTCCTTCTTGCCCGCGGTCTTCTTGGTGGCGACGGGGCCCTTCTTGGCGGCCGGCGCCTTCTTGGCCACGGCCTTCTTCGCCGGGGCCTTCTTGGCGACCGCCTTCTTGGCCACGGCCTTCTTCGCCGCGGGACGGCTCACGGAGCCGCCCGCCGCCTCGGCGCGCTCGACCTCACCAGCCGGATCCTCCGGGCGAGCCATGGCGGTGGCCTGCTTGGCCGGAGCCGTCTTGGCCGCGACGGTCTTGGTCGCGGTGCGCTTGGCCGTCGTCTTCGCGGCGACACTCTTCCGGGTGCGCTTGGGCGCCTCGGCGGCACTCACCATCAGCGTCACGCCCTCCTCGTCGAGGATCTGGTTGAGGCTGCGCAGAACGTTCTTCCACTGGGCTTTCGGGATCTGGTCAGCCTCGATGGCCCGGCGCAGATCATCGCCGGCGATCTGCCCCTCAGCCTTTCCCCGTTCGATCAGCGCCATCACAGAATTTGACTCGGCGATCTCGGCAGGGAGAGTACGGGAAGTGCTGGCCGACACGAACAACCTCTCGGAAACTCTGGGAACGGCTTAGGGCCCGCCCGAAGCAAGCGGAACCGTGACCGACGGCGGGGTGGGCCGGCGGTGGTGGCGCGGTGCTGCGGACCCTCGGTCCGGACACTACGGCCACCTCTTCAATCATCGCGCTGCTTCCCGAAGCGTTACGCGGCTCGCACGTGGCGCGAGTCACATCGCGACCCGACGGCGACGAGTCGGGCCCGAGGCGCCGCCGGAACCCTGCCGGGTCGGCCCCGACGACGCCGGGTCGCGTGTCGTTCCGCCGGCTCAGTGCTCGCGCGGGGCGGGAACCACATGGTCCGAGCCCGCCGCGGCCGCGGCGCCGTCCGTGGAGAGGGAGAGCAGGTGGCGCATCGCGGTCTCGGCGGCGGCCGGCTCCCCTGAGGTGACGGCGTCCACGATGCGCTGGTGCTGGGCGACCGAGCCCTCCGTCGGGTGCTCACAGCCGGAGGGGGCGCCGCCGGAGACCTGGAGCGCGGAGGCGACGATCCCGGACAGGTGCTCCAGCATGCGGTTGCCGGCGGCCTGGAGGAGCAGGGCGTGGAACTCGGCGTCGGCGCGGGAGAAGGTGAGCGCGTCGCCCTGGGCGAGGGCGTGGGTCATGATGTCGACCATGTCGCCGAGACGCTGCCGCACCTCCTCCCTGGTGTCGCGAGCGGCGAGCCTGGCGGCCAGCGGCTCGATGGTCAGGCGCAGCTCGCACAGCTCACGACGCTGGTCCTCGCGCTGCGGGCCGAACGCCCGCCACTCGATGATGTCGGGGTCGAGCAGGTTCCAGTCGCCGACGGGGCGGACCCGGGTGCCCACGTTGGGCCGGGCGCTCACCAGGCCCTTGGCCTCGAGGACCCGCAGCGACTCGCGGACCACGGTGCGGGAGACCTCGAAACGCTGGCCGATCTCCTCGGGAACCAGCGGCCGGTCGGCGCCGAGGTCGCCGGAGACGATCATCTGGCCGAGCTGCTGGACGAGTTGGCCGTGGAGCCCGCGGCCCCGGCTGCCGGCGGCGCGGCGGCCGACCCGCCCCATGTCGGTGTCGGGGCCGTCCCAGGCCGGCGCGTTGGTGGTGCGAGCCGCTCCCGTCGACTCGGCGTACGAGTAGCGGTCCAGCTCACCCGGGCCGGCGGGGCCGGAGTCGGCGGAACGGGTGGCGGTCATCATGGAGTGCGCAAGGGTAGTCACGCCTCCTTTGTCGGCGGCCCTCGTTGACACCTTGAGGTCTTTGGTGAAAAGCACACGAAAGGGTGATCGGCGGCTCCCGCATAATTGACGCCTAACCGTAAGGAAATGGACGCCGGTCGAGACGGCGGTCGAGCAACCTCCCGCGCCGCCGCCCAGTTGGGGCCGCGCCGGCGCCTTGGGGCGGGTGGGGCGACCGGCCGACTCGCCGATCAACGTGGGCTGTTGCGCAGGCAGACCAGCGTGTACCCGCAGAGCAGCACGGCGAGCGAGAGCAGCAGCGCCCAGCCGACGGGCCGGGTGGCGAGCGCCGCGGACGCCGACAGCCAGCGGTCCACGCCGGAGGGGAGCGGCAGCGTCGTCAACGCGTGCAGCCTGCCCGGCAGTCCGTCGAGGGAGCGCCCGGCGCCACTGTCGAGCGCGGCCCGCAACGCGGGCGCCAGCAGCAGGGGCACCGCGCCGACGGCGGCCGAGCCGACCAGCGTGGAGCGGAAGATCCCGGCCGCCAGCAGCCCGGCCCAGGCGCAGCCGACGGAGAGCCCAACGGTGCCGGAGAGCGCCACGTCCCAGGAGCCGGAGATGCGGCGGCCCTCGGCGAACAGCGCGGTGAGCGCGGCCGAGTTGATCACGAGCGCGGCGAGGCACAGCGCGACGGCGGCGAGCGCGGAGACGACGAGCTTGCCCGCGAGCAGCGAGAGTCGGCGTGGCACCGGCACCCGGGAGGGGGCGAGCGCGGGGTACCTGAACTCGTGGCCGAAGGAGAGCGCTCCCAACAGGCCGGCGGCCATGGCGACGGGCGGCAGTGGCAGCGGCTCGGCCCAACCGGCGAGCACCCGCTCGGCGGGGCGGGCCCCGGCGGCGGCGAGGCAGAGCGCGGCGACCAGCCCGCAGAACAGCGCGGCCGCCTTCACCCACCATCCGGTGGGCACGCCCGCCCAGCGGCGCAGTTCGTAGCGCAACGGCCAACTCGGGCCGGGCGGGGGGAGAACGGGCAGTTCGGGCGGGAGCAGGGAACTCCGTGGCCGCGGGGTCGCCGGCCTGGCGGCGTCGGTCGAGGGCGCCGCCGCGGGCGACCGACCGTCGGCGCGGAGCAGCGGGCCGACGGTCGACCGGTCGCCCGAGTCTCCTTCCTCGTCGGCGAGTTGGTGTACGAGCACTCGGTGTCTGAAGGCGACCTCGCCGACGGCGGCGCAGCTGCTGCCGTACACAGAGAGCCGGTTGCCCGACTCGCGGACGATCTCGAGGGGCGGCTCGCCCTCGCCGCCGGCGGCCGCGCGGGACTCGCCGGTCAGCGCCGCCGCCAGCCGCTCGGCGTGCGGGGTGCGCACGGCCACCCGCGGCCGCAGCCGGGTGCGGGCGAAGTCCGCTCCGGTCTGGTCGGCCACCAGCCGCCCCGCGTCGAGGGTGATCACCCGGTCCGCGACGCCGACGGCCTCCGGCACCTCCCGCGTGGTGATCAGGACCGCGCCGCCCCGCTCGGCGCGCTCGCGCAACAGCCCGTGCAGCCAGGCGGTCTCGCGGGCGGCGAGGCCGAGCGAGGGCTCGTCGAGCACCAGGGTGTGCGGATCCCCGATGAGCGCGGCGGCCAGCCCGAGCCTGCGGTCCATGCCCCGGGAGAGGGTGCCGAGACGCTGGCCGGCGAGGCCGCCGAGGCCGACGCCCTCCAGTGCCTCGTCGGCCCGCTCGGCGGGCACCCCGGCGGCCGCCGACAGCATCCGGAGGTGGCCGGCCGCGGTGCGCCACGGGTGCCCGGGCACGTCGCCGAGCAGGGCGCCGACCTCCCGGGACGGATGCGGCACCCTGGCGATCGGGCGGCCGCGGAAGAGCGCGACGCCGCGCCCCGGGGACAGCTGGAGCATCAGCCGCAGCGCGGCCGACTTGCCGGATCCCGGGGGCCCGAGCAGCACGGTGACGTGGCCTGGGCGTGCCTCGAAGCTGAGATCCTCGACGGCCGGCGACCGGCCGCGGCGGGACGCGCTGGTGAGTCCGATGGCCTGGATCATCGATATCTCCCGTTGAGCGTGCACTCCACGGCACCATAACGGGACATATGACATTTTCCGGGCGACGCGCGGGCCGGGCGGTCCAGCCCCGCTACACCTCGGGGCGCAGCATCGGCGGGTTCAGGGCGGTGGCCTCGCCCGCCCTGAAGAGCTGGGCCGGGCGACCGCCCTGCCGGGTGGTCGTGCCACCGACCGGCACCAGGAAGCCGGGGGTCCCGGTGACCTTGCGGTGGAAGTTGCGCGGATCGAGGGCGACCCCCCAGACCGCCTCGTAGACCCGGCGCAGCTCCCCCACCGTGAACTCGGCCGGGCAGAAGGCGGCCGCCAGCGACGAGTACTCGATCTTCGACCGGGCCCGCTCCACCCCGTCGGCGAGGATCCGCGCGTGGTCGAAGGCGAGCCGCCCGCTCCCGGCGCCGCCCGCGGCCGCGAGGAGCCCCGGCACGGGCGTCCACTGGGCGCCCCCGGCGTCGCCCCCCGGCGTCGGGGCGGGCAGACCGGGGGCCAGCACCAGATGCGCGACGCTGACCACCCGCATCCTGGGATCACGCCCAGGATCGCCGTAGGTCGCCAGCTGTTCCAGGTGGGCCCCGGCGTGCTGGCTGCCCGCGTCCTGCGTGTGAAGCCCCGTCTCCTCGGCGAGCTCGCGCGCCGCGGCGGAGGCCAGGTCCTCGTCGGCCCGGACGAAGCCCCCGGGAAGCGCCCACTGCCCCTGGAACGGCTCCTCGCCCCTGGTGACCGTGAGCGCGCACAACGCGTGGCGCCGGACGGTGAGCACGACCAGATCGACGGTGACGGCGAACGGCGGGAAGTCCGACGGGTCGTAGGGCATGCCGTGATCATAGGGGCCCCCGACGCCCGGTCAGTGCTCGCGGGCGGCCCGCTGTTGCCGCATGCAGCGGCGCAACGGCTCGGGATCGAGACCCTCGTTGCACGCCTGGTGGAGCAGCCTCGCGAAGACGTACTCGGGCTCGATCTCCAGCGCCCTGCCCAGCGCCACCCGGGCTCCCAGCTCGTCGCCGATCGACCAGGAGACCCAGCCGGCCAAGGTGAGCGGGGCGGCCGCGTGGGTCTCGTAGGCGGCCACGCAGCGCCTGGCCAGCGCCCGCCACAGGCGCAGCGCGACATCCGCCTCGGCTCCCTCCATCCACTCCGCCGCGCGGTCGCGGGCCAGCCGGTCCTGGAGGCCGAGCACCAGCCGGGCCGCCTCCTCCGAGGTGAGCAGGGCGTCGTCCCTGGCATCGGCCGCGGGGTCGTCGGGATCGCCGGGAGCGGAGGCCCGGCGGAAGCGGCTCAGCAGCCGCTCGGCCAGCTCGGCGGTCTCGCCACGGACGGCCGGGAGGTCGGGCGCCCCGTCGAGCATCCGCGGCAGCAACGCCTCGGCCGCCGCGTCGAAGGCCCGGACCTGGCGCGCGGCGTGCGGCTGCCCGAGCGGGGTGAACCTGCGCTCCAGCTCCCTGAGGGAGCCGCGCACACGGATGCCGGCGTAGGCCGCCGCCGCGGCCATCGGGGAGCTGCCGCGCCGCGGCAGCTCGCTGCCCTCGCCCGAGCAGCATCCGGTGCCGGGGCAGCAGTACGACCAGTAGCGGTCGTCGGAGACGAACAGGGCCTCGTACACGGGGATGTCGAGCGCCCCACAGGCCGTGCGGAGCAGTTGGGCCAGCGGGCGCAGGCGTTCCATCGCCTCCCGGCCGGCCCCGGCGGACGGCTCCTGGCAGAGGTAGACGACGGCCGCGTCCGGCTTGCCGCCGTGCTTGCCGCCGCTGTCGGCGAGGCATCCGGCGAGCTGTTCCGCGGTCTCCGCCCAGCTCTCGGGATCGCCCGGGATCCCGGTGCGGATCCGCCCGCCCACCCGGCCGCGCTGCCCGTGCAGGGCGACGAGCACGATCGAGTCGTCCGGGTGGAAGCCGAGCAGGTAGGGCAGGGCGTCGGCGAGGTCGGCCGGGCCGCGGAGCGTGACGCGGTTGTCGGCGGTGAGGGTCACTTCGCGGAGGGAATCGGTGTGGTGGGTCATGCCAGGAGCGTGCCGGGGGTTGGGGGATCGATGCGGAAAGTTATCCACAGATCGCCGCATAAATCATGTGAGTCATATGTATGAGTGGGTTTTCCACAGGGCGGTTGGCAGATCGTCCCCGTCATCCGCTTGCATGGGGGGCATGCAGCAAGCATCCGCGGGAGCTCCCCCGCACTCCACCGCCACCGAATCCACCGCACCGGGGCCCGACACCCCGGAGCGGGCCCGGCTGCGCGAGGCCGCCGACACCGTGCTGGCCCGGCTGGTCGGCGACGACACGGGCCAGGCCACGTTGCGCCCCGACCAGTGGCGAGCCATCGAAGCCCTGGTCGCGGAGCACCGCAGGGCGCTGGTCGTGCAGCGCACGGGCTGGGGAAAGTCCGCGGTCTACTTCGTCGCCACCGCCCTGCTGCGGGAGCGGGGCAGCGGCCCCACCGTCATCATCTCGCCGCTGCTCGCGCTCATGCGCAACCAGATCGAGGCCGCGCGGCGGGCGGGCATCTCCGCCCGCACCATCAACTCCTCCAACAGCGAGGAGTGGGAGTCGGTGCGCGCCGAGGTGGCGGCCGGCGAGGTGGACGTGCTGCTGGTGAGCCCCGAGCGGCTCAACAACCCGGAGTTCCGGGACACCGTGCTCCCCGAGCTGGCCGCCAGCACCGGCCTGCTGGTCGTCGACGAGGCCCACTGCATCTCCGACTGGGGCCACGACTTCCGGCCCGACTACCGCCGGCTGCGCACCATGCTCGCCGAGCTCCCCGCGGGGGTCCCGGTGCTGGCCACCACGGCCACGGCCAACTCCCGGGTCACGGCCGATGTCGCGGAGCAGCTGGGCACCGGCGGCGACTCGGCGGAGGCCCTGGTGCTCAGGGGCCCGCTCGACCGGGAGAGCCTGCGCCTCTCGGTGCTGGGGCTGCCCGACGCCGCGCACCGTCTCGCCTGGCTCGACGGCAATCTGGGCCGGCTGCCCGGCTCGGGCATCATCTACACCCTCACCGTCGCGGCCGCCGAGGAGGTGACGGCCTACCTGACGGCGTGCGGCCACCGGGTCGTCGCCTACACCGGCCGCACGGAGAACGCCGACCGCGTCGCCGCCGAGGACGATCTGTTGGCCAACCGCGTCAAGGCGCTGGTCGCCACGTCCGCGCTCGGCATGGGATTCGACAAGCCCGATCTGGGCTTCGTCATCCACCTGGGCTCCCCCTCCTCCCCCATCGCCTACTACCAGCAGGTGGGCCGCGCCGGCCGCGGCGTCGACCAGGCCGAGGTGCTGTTGCTGCCCGGCCCGGAGGACGAGGCGATCTGGCGCTACTTCGCCTCGCTGGCCTTCCCACCCGAGTCGCAGGTCAGGCACACCCTCCAGGTGCTCGCGGCCGCCGACCGGCCGCTGTCGCTGCCCGCCCTCGAACCGCAGGTCGAGCTGCGCAGGTCGCGGCTGGAGATGATGCTCAAGGTCCTCGACGTGGACGGCGCGGTGCGCCGGGAGCGTGGCGGCTGGTCGGCCACCGGCAAGCCCTGGGAGTACGACGCCGAGCGTTACGCGTGGGTCGCGCGTCAGCGGGCCGCGGAGCAGCAGGCCATGCGGGAGTACGCGACCACCACGGGCTGCCGGATGGAGTTCCTGCGGCGCCAGCTCGACGACCCGGAGGCCGCCCCGTGCGGCAGGTGCGACAACTGCTCGGGCGGGAGGTTCGAGACCGGCGTGACGACCGTGGCCCTGGAGGCGGCCCGCGGCGAGTTGACCAGGCCGGGGATAGCGCTGGAGCCGCGGCGCATGTGGCCGACCGGGCTGCCCGCGATCGGGCTCCAGCTGAAGGGCCGGATCCCGGCCGGCGAGCAGGCGGAGCCGGGGCGGGCGCTGGGGCGGCTCTCGGACATCGGCTGGGGGAACCGGCTGCGCCCGATGCTGGCCCCCGGCGCGGAGGACGGCCGGCTCCCGAAGGACGTGCTCGACGCGGTGGTGGCCGTCCTCGCCGACTGGGCCAGAGGGCCCGGCGGTTGGGTAGCCGGCGGTCCGGAAGCGCTCGACCGACCGGTGGGCGTGGTGGGCGTCGCCTCCCGGGCCAGGCCGCGGCTGGTCGGCTCGCTGGCCGAGGGGATCGCCACGGCGGGCCGGATGCCACTGCTCGGCATGGTCCAGCACGCCGAGCACGCGGCCCGGGCCCAACGCAGCAACAGCGGCCGCCGGGTGCTCGAACTGCACGGCTCGCTCGAGTTGGCCGGGGGCACCGCCGAGGCGATCAGGGCGACACCGGGGCCGCTGCTGCTGGTCGACGACTTCACCGACTCCGGGTGGACGCTGGCGCTCGCGGCCCGGCTGCTGCGCGCCGAGGGCGCGGACCGGGTGCTCCCCCTGGTCCTCGCGGTGCAGGCATGAGGAGGTGAGGCGGCGAGTTGGTGGGTCGGCGGCCTGGCGGGCGGGCGCCTCGTCAGAACATGCCGAGCTGGCCGGCGTCCTCGAGGGACTCGTCCGCCGCGGCGTCCCGGTGGGAGGGGAGCTTGAGGTGGCGCCAGCGGGGCAGCGCGTCCAGGTAGGCCCAGGAGAGCCGGTGGTGCGGCGTGGGGCCCCGCTCCTCCAGGGCCGCACGGTGCACGGGCGAGGGGTAGCCGGCGTTGCTTTCGAAGCCGAACTCGGGGTGCTCGGTGCCCAGTTCCGCCAGCATCGCGTCCCGGCGCACCTTGGCGATCACCGAGGCGGCGGCCACCGCCACGCAGGACTGGTCGCCCTTGATGACCGTGCGCACCTGCCAGGGAGCGCCCAGATAGTCGTGCTGGCCGTCCAGGATCACCGCGTCCGGCCGCTCCGGCAGCCCTTCGAGGGCGCGGACGGCCGCCAGTCGAAGCGCGGCGGTCATGCCCAGGGCGTCGATCTCCTGCGGCGAGGCGTGCCCCAGCGCGTACGAGGTCACCCAGTCCGTCAGCACCTCGGCGAGGGCCACCCGGCGCAGCGGGGTGAGCAGCTTGGAGTCCGTGAGCCCCTCGGGCGGGCGGCGCAGCCCGGTGACGGCGGCGCACACGGTGACCGGGCCGGCCCAGGCGCCCCGGCCCACCTCGTCGACACCGGCGACGAGCCGGGCCCCGGTGAGCGCTCTGATGGACCGTTCGACGCGGTGGGTGGGAGGTTCGTAGGGCATGGCGGCACCCACCCTACGCACACCAGCCCTGGAAGGGCCGCTCGGGTGTGTGCCAGTGCTCGAAGGGCCGGTCCAGGTGGTAGCGGCGGTCCCGGCCGAGGACCAGCTCCCGCGTCTCGCCGTTGCCCGGGTTGGAGAGCGACTCGAACTCGGAGACGGTCCAGTGCAGCCACCGCATGCAGAACAGCCGCATCGTCAGCCCGTGCGTCACCAGCAGCACGTTGGGCGGATGGTCCGACTCCTCGAAGCTCCGCCACAGGCTCTCCAGGAACGCCCCGACCCGGTCGTACACGTCGGCACCGGACTCACCCTGGGCGAAGCGGTAGAAGAAGTGCCCGTAGGCGTCCCTGGCGCGCTTCTGGCGGAGCACGTCCTGGCGGTCCTGCCAGTTCCCCCAGTCCTGCTCGCGCAGCCGCGGCTCCTCGCGCACCCGCACCCGGGTGGGGTCGAGGCCGAGCAGTTGGAAGGTCTGATGGGTGCGGCGGTAGGGCGAGACATAGGCCGACACCCGCTCCTGGCCGAACACGTCGCGCAGGTTCTCCCCGGCGTGTTTCGCCTGGAGCCTGCCCTTGGCCGTCAGCTCCAGAGCGTGGTCGGGGATGTGCTCGTAGACGGAATCGTCATAGTTTCCCTGTGACTCTCCGTGTCGGATGAGCACGATACGCCGCGGCTGTGCCATGGCCTCAGCCTATGCGACGGCTTTCGGACGGCCGGCCAAGCCTCGTCACACCGTCCACGAGGGCTCCATGTCGATGACGTCCCCGGCGATCGCGGCGACGTCGGCCCCGATCTGGGCCCGCAGCGCCAGCCGCTCCACCCGCTCCGTGCGGTACTTGGCCCGCTCGGCTGCCGAGTCCCACATGGACAGCACCAGGAACTCGCTCTCCGGCTCGGCCTCCGCGAACACCCCGCGCAGCATGCCGGGCGAGCCGGCCATCGCCGGGTTCCACACCTTCTCCTGCATCAACGCGAAGTGCTCCGCCCGCTCCTGGTGCACCTGGCAGTGCGCCACCCGCAGCAGGTCGGCGTCCGTGAACTGCGGCTGGAAACCGGTCTTGACGTCGAACCGGTGCTCGAAGAGTCGCACCCGCATGTCCTGGAAGGTGCCGGTCTGGCTGGCCGCGAGCCGGTCGTGGGACCGCGCCATGAAGGAGTCGTAGAACGCCCGGCTCTCCCAGAAGCCGAACAGGTGCACCACCCCCGACCGGGTGCGGCTCCAGCCGCCACCCTGCGCTCGAAACCCCGGCTCCCCAAGCAGCCCCGCCCACTTTCGCTGCCCCCGTTCGAAGCCGACCCTGTCGACCACGGTGCATCGCATCCACTTGACCAGCACCGCGCCATCGTACGGCCAACTGACCCGACCCCCCGAACACCGGCCAAGTCGCCGGGCGGTCCGCGCCCTTCGTCACGACCGGTCCTTCAGTGATGAGCCAGGAACTCCTCGAAGGAGACCCGGCCGTCGGCATGTTCCGGTGACAGCAACGCCCCGTCCCGCACGGCCTGGAACGACTTGACCGGCAGCCGCAGCGGCACCACTGGCCGGTGCAGCCCCTCCGCCCTGACCGCCTCCCTGGTCAACTCCTCGGCCGAACGGATCTCGGGCCCGGCCATCTCACCCGCCCGCCCCAGCAGCGGCTCGCCGCTCGCCAGCTCCGCCAGCCGCCGGCCGACCTCCGCGGCCTCCACCGGCTGCAGCCGCACACCGCCGCCCAGCGTGAACACCGCGGGCAGCAGCCGCTGCGCGTGCACGAAGCGGGTGATCAGGCTGTGGAACTGGGTGGCCCGGAGGATCGTCCAGGGCAGCCCCGACTCCTCGACCAGCCGCTCGCACTCCAGCTTCGCCCGGTAGTAGGGAAAGGTGGCCACCCGGTCGACCCCGACGATCGAGATGTAGACGAGGTGCGGGGCCCCCGCCTCGCGCGCCGCGCCGATCAGCCGCCGGGTCACGGTGATGTCGCTCCGCCCGCCGGTCGTGGCACAGTGCACCACCGTGTCGACGCCGGCCATCGCAGGCCCGAGCCCACGCCCGGTCTTGAGGTCACCGGTGAACCACCGCACCGGCAGGCGCTCACCCTCGTCGCGGCTCCGCCGGCTGAGGATCCGCACCTCGTGCTCGTCCTCCAGCAGCCGGGCCACCACCTCGCGCCCCACCGTCCCCGACCCGCCGGTCACCAGGATCACGCTCATGAGCACCGCCTTCCACCACCCCCATTGTGGTGGAATCACCCATTTCGCGCATCCGGTCCCCGAGACGTTCCGGGACGTCCGGAGACGACGGTGCGCGGGAGGCCGTCGAGGCCCTCCCGCGCACCGCCCCCGGATCAGCTGCAGCCGCTGGTGGAGCCGCAGCCCTCGCAGAGGTAGCAGCTACCCGCCCGGCGCATCTTGGTGCCGCAGGCCAGGCACAGCGGGGCGTCGGCGTTCAGGCCGAGCCGCATCTCGGCCAGCTCCGTCGAGCTGTGCGCCTCGCGCGGCGCCGGGCTCTCCTGGGCCGAGACCGCGGGAGCGGGCGGCGTCGGGGAGCTGGACGGCCGGGGCGCCTCGGCCTGGCGGGGCGCCGACTGGGAGAGACCCTCGACGTCGAGCTCGTCGTCGGCCGGCTCGTAGGAGCCGGTCTCCAGGTGGCGCTGCCGCTCGGTGGCGGTGTGGATGCCCAGCGCGGAGCGGGTCTCGAAGGGCAGGAAGTCGAGCGCCAGGCGGCGGAAGATGTAGTCCACGATGGACTGCGCCATCCGCACGTCCGGGTCGTCCGTCATGCCCGCCGGCTCGAACCGCATGTTGGTGAACTTGGAGACGTAGGTCTCCAGCGGCACGCCGTACTGCAGGCCCACGGAGACCGCGATCGAGAAGGCGTCCATCATGCCCGCCAGGGTCGAGCCCTGCTTGGACATCTTCAGGAAGACCTCGCCGAGCCCGTCGTCCGGGTAGGAGTTGGCGGTCATGTAGCCCTCGGCGCCGCCGACCGTGAAGGAGGTCGTGATGCCGGGACGCCCCTTCGGCAGCCGCCTGCGCACCGGACGGTACTCGACCACCGTCTCCCGCTCGGCCGTCACCGCCGGGGCCTCGGCCTTCGCCGGCTCCTTCTTCTTGGCCGAGAGCGGCTGGCCGACCTTGCTGTTCTCGACGTAGACGGCCAGCGCCTTGACGCCGAGCCGCCAGCCCTCCAGGTAGATCTCCGCGACGTCGTCCACGGTGCTGGTGCTCGGCATGTTGACCGTCTTGGAGATGGCACCGCTCAGGAACGGCTGCGCCGCCGCCATCATCCGCACGTGGCCCATCGGGGCGATGGAACGCTCGCCCATCGCGCAGTCGAACACCTCGTAGTGCTCGGTCCTGAGGCCCGGCGCGTCCACCACGTTGCCGTGCTCGGCGATGTGCGCGACGATCGCCTCGACCTGCTCCGGCTGGTAGCCGAGCCGCTTCAGCGCCTTGGGCACCGTGTTGTTGACGATCTGCATGGAGCCGCCGCCGACCAGCTTCTTGAACTTCACGAGCGCCAGGTCGGGCTCCACGCCCGTGGTGTCGCAGTCCATCATCAGGCCGATGGTGCCGGTCGGCGCGAGCACCGAGGCCTGCGCGTTGCGGAAACCGTTCTTCTTGCCGAGCCGCAGCACGTCCTGCCACGCCTCGGTCGCCGCTGCCCAGACCGGGGTGTCCAGGTCGTCCATGCGCTTGGCCGCGCCGTTGGCGTCCGCGTGCTGCCGCATGACGCGGTTGTGCGCGTCCGAGTTGCGCGCGTAGCCGTCGTAGGGACCGACCACCGCGGCCAGTTCGGCCGAGCGGCGGTAGGAGGTGCCGGTCATCAGCGAGGTGATGGCCCCGGCCAACGCCCGGCCGCCGTCCGAGTCGTAGGCGTGGCCGGTCGCCATCAGCAGCGCGCCCAGGTTGGCGTACCCGATGCCCAGCTGCCGGAAGGCCCTGGTGGTCTCACCGATCTTCTGGGTGGGGAAGTCCGCGAAGCAGATCGAGATGTCCATCGCCGTGATGACCAGCTCGACGACCTTGACGAACCGCTCCACGTCGAACGACTGGTTGCCCTGGTCGTCGTCGCTGAGGAACCTCATCAGGTTCAACGAGGCGAGGTTGCACGAGGAGTTGTCCAGGTGCATGTACTCGCTGCACGGGTTGGAGGCGGTGATCCGACCCGACTCGGGCGAGGTGTGCCAGTGGTTGATGGTGTCGTCGTACTGGATGCCCGGGTCGGCGCAGGCGTGGGCGGCCTCGGCCATCTTGCGGAAGAGCGACCTGGCGTCGACCTCCTCGATGATCTCGCCGCTGGTCCGCGCCCGCAGCCCGAACTTCGAACCCGACTCCACGGCGCGCATGAACTCGTCGTTGACCCGGACGGAGTTGTTGGCGTTCTGGTACTGGACGGAGGTGATGTCGTCGCCGCCCAGGTCCATGTCGAAGCCCGCGTCCCGCAGGGCGCGGATCTTCGCCTCCTCCTTCACCTTGGTCTCGATGAAGGCCTCGACGTCCGGGTGGTCCACGTCGAGGACGACCATCTTGGCCGCCCGCCGGGTGGCGCCGCCCGACTTGATGGTGCCGGCCGAGGCGTCCGCGCCCCGCATGAAGGAGACCGGCCCCGAGGCGTTGCCGCCGGAGGACAGCAGCTCCTTGGACGACCGGATCCGCGAGAGGTTGAGCCCCGCGCCCGAGCCGCCCTTGAAGATCATCCCCTCCTCCTTGTACCAGTCGAGGATCGACTCCATGGAGTCGTCGACGGAGAGGATGAAGCAGGCGCTCACCTGCTGCGGCTGCTTGGTGCCGACGTTGAACCAGACCGGCGAGTTGAAGCTGAAGATCTGGTGCAGCAGCGCGTGCGCCAGCTCGTGCTCGAAGATCTCGGCGTCCGCCGGCGAGGCGAAGTAGTCGTGCTCCTCGCCCGCGGCGCGGTACGTCCGCACCACCCGGTCGATCAGCTGCCGGAGGCTGGTCTCCCGCTGCGGGGTGCCGACGGCGCCCCTGAAGTACTTGCTCGTAACGATGTTGACCGCGTTCACCGACCAGAAGTCGGGGAACTCGACGCCACGCTGTTCGAAGTTGACCGAGCCGTCGCGCCAGTTGGTCATGACGACGTCACGACGCTCCCAGACCACCTCGTCGTAGGGGTGCACCCCCGGCGTGGTGTGGATGCGCTCGATCCGCAGGCCCTTGGCCCCCTTGCCACCCTTGGCGCGGGACCCACGTGCCGGGCCGCTCGTCGTCTCAGTCATTCCGCCTCCCTGTGCGGGCATGCGCCCTCGCGCCATCCGGTACGCACCGGATGGCCTGTTCTGTTCCGATGACCAGGGCGCGCCCATGCGCCTCGGCCAAGCTGTGTGGTGTGGTCCGGGCGCTCCACGGCGGACCCGGCGCGCCCCACGCCGTCCGGTGACGGCGGGGCGCTATCCGGCGGCGGCCGGCCGCCCCCCGGGGACGGGCACCGCGCTCACGGCGGTGGGTGCTCGCTCGGGGGCGAAGCCCTCGCGCAGCTCGCCGATGGCGGCCTCGAAGTCCTCGAGGGAGTCGAACGCCCGGTAGACCGAGGCGAACCGCAGATAGGCGACCAGGTCGAGCTCGCGGAGCGGGCCGAGTATCGCCAGGCCCACGTCGTGGGTGGAGAGTTCGGCGCTGCCGGTGGCGCGCACGGCCTCCTCCACCCGCTGGCCGAGCTTGGCCAGCGCGTCCTCCGTGACGGGACGCCCCTGGCACGCCTTGCGCACGCCGGCGATCACCTTGTCCCGGCTGAAGGGCTCGGTCACGCCGCTGCGCTTGATCACCATCAGCGAGGCCGTCTCCACGGTGGTGAACCGCCGGGAGCAGCTCGGACACTGCCGACGCCGGCGGATCATCGTCCCGTCGTCCGCGGTGCGGCTGTCGACGACGCGGCTGTCGGGGTGCCTGCAGAAGGGGCAGTGCATCGCTCTCTCCCTTCCTCACCGCTCTGACGCGCTCTCGCGACCCTGCTCACGGAGCGTGCACACCACGGGCATGGCGTGACGACTCCGCCGCCCCGGAAGACGCGGTCCGCGTTCCCCGGGGGACGTTCTCAAGCATAGGCGATATCTCGCGCCGAGGATGACCCGGAACCACAATTTCTGGGGATTGATCCGAGGCGTTACCACTAGATCTAGGGGTGACAGCGGGTAAGCTGTCAACATCATCGCCGCGCGTGTCGCGATCGGGGAGGTCGATGGCCGGGCGGCGGGCCGAGCACGCGGGCCGGCGGACGCATGGGAGGCTACCGCATGACCCGGTTACCGTTCGCGGCCGACCCCGCCGAAGGACGGCCTCCTTTTACACCCGCTCGCTTGATCACGTCAGCTGATCAGCGATTTTTCACTCGAACGTGTGTTTGGCGCAACCTTTCGATAGCAACTACCGTTGTCTGACTAGGGAGTACCACCGAGAAGGGGCCGACATGACCACCGCAGCAGACGACGCCATCACCGCCGCTGAGCGCCGCCATGACCGCATCGCGGCCCCCGCGGCCCCACGATCGATGCCCGGCCGACCTCCCGGCATCAGGGCGGACAGCTCCGGCCTCACCGACCGGCAGCGCCGGGTGATCGAGGTCATCCGCGACTCCGTGCAGCGCCGCGGCTACCCGCCGTCGATGCGCGAGATCGGCCAGGCCGTCGGCCTGTCCAGCACGTCCTCGGTCGCCCACCAGCTGATGGCCCTGGAGCGGAAGGGCTTCCTGCGCCGCGATCCGCACCGCCCCCGCGCCTACGAGGTCCGCGGCGCCGAGACGCCGACCCCTCAGGTCACGGACACCGCGGGCAAGCCGGCCGCCTCCTATGTGCCGCTCGTCGGCCGGATCGCCGCGGGCGGCCCGATCCTCGCCGAGGAGTCCGTGGAAGACGTGTTCCCGCTGCCCCGGCAGCTGGTGGGCGACGGTGAGCTCTTCGTGCTCAAGGTCGTCGGCGACTCGATGATCGAGGCCGCCATCTGCGACGGCGACTGGGTCACGGTGCGCCGGCAGCCGGTCGCGGAGAACGGCGACATCGTCGCGGCCATGCTCGACGGCGAGGCCACCGTCAAGCGGTTCAAGCGCGAGGACGGCCAGGTCTGGCTGCTCCCGCACAACGCGGCGTACCAGCCGATCCCGGGCGACGAGGCCACCATCCTGGGCAAGGTCGTCGCCGTCATGCGGCGGATCTGACCCGCCGCCCCCTCGTTCTCGTTCCGGTTCCCTTCAGGACTGACGCCTCCCCGGGGCGCCCCGGCGCCCCGCTCCCTCGGGCGCGGCCTATGACGCGGCGGCGTCCTCGGCTGCCGCGTCCCGGGCGGTGGCATCGATCGCGGCGAGCGAGCGCCGCACCTGATTCCGGTCGGTCGTGTACCAGAAGTCCGGCATGGAGGTCCGAAGGAAGCCCCCGTAGCGCGCCTTCGACAGCCGAGGGTCGAGCACCGCGACCACGCCACGATCCCCCGTCGCCCGCACCAACCGGCCGGCCCCCTGCGCCATCAGCAGTGCGGCATGCGTGGCCGCCACGGCCATGAAGCCGTGGCCGCCGGCCTCCTCCACGGCCTTCTGCCGCGCGCTCACCAGCGGATCGTCGGGGCGCGGGAACGGGATCCGGTCCATCACGACCAACTGGCAGCTCGGCCCCGGCACATCCACCCCCTGCCAGAGCGAGAGCGTGCCGAAGAGGCAGGTGCGCGCGTCCTCCGCGAAGGTGCGGATCAGCTCGCCAAGCGTCTCCTCGCCCTGGAGCAGGATCGGCAGATCCAGCCGCCCGCGCAGCTCCTCGGCCGCCGTCTGCGCGCCGCGCATCGAGGAGAACAGCCCCAGCGTGCGCCCGCCCGCGGCCGCCACCAGCTCCGCCAACTCGTCGAGCATGTCCGCGCGGCTGCTGTCCCGCCCGGGGGGCGAGAGGTGCTGCGCGACATAGAGGATGCCCTGCCGCCGGTAGTCGAAGGGCGACCCCACGTCGAGCCCCTTCCAGGGCGGGAGCTCCTCGCCGTGCTGCCCCTCGGGCGCCAGGCCCAACGAGGCACCCACCCCGTTGAAGTCGCCGCCGAGCTTGAGCGTGGCCGAGGTGAGCACCACGGACCGGTCCTCGAACAGCTTCTCCCGCAGCAGCCCGGACACGGAGAGCGGCGCCACACGCAGCGACGCGCCGTACCGGTCGTGCCGCTCGTACCAGACGACGTCGAACTCCGAGCCCTCGACGATGCGCTCGGAGACCTCCTGCACCGTCTCGATGGCGGCCAGCGCCTGCTTGCGCACCGCGTCCTCGTCGGTCACCGAGGAGTCCCTCGTGTTGCCGAGCGCCGTGATCGCCGCCCGCGCCGCGTCCCGCAGGGCGGTCAGCGCGTAGCCGAGGTCCTCGGGGATCTCCTCGAGCCGGCCGGGCAGCGCCAGCTCCATCAGCCGCTCGAAGCCCTCGGCCGCCGTGGCCAGCCGATCCGCCGTCTTCTCGTCGATCAGCTTGGCGGCCCGCCGCACCGCCCGCCCGACGCCGCCAGGCGTGAGCTCGCCCGTGGCCACCCCGGTGACCCGGGAGACCAGCTCATGGGCCTCGTCCACGATCAGCACGTCGTGGCCGGGCAGCACCGGCGCGCCCTCGATGGCGTCGATCGCGAGCAGCGCGTGGTTGGTGACGATCACCTCGGCGAGCTTGGCGCGCTCCCGCGCCGCCTCGGCGAAGCACTCGGCGCCGTAGGCGCAGCGGCTGGCGCCCAGGCACTCCCGGGAGGAGACCGACACCTGCCCCCAGGCGCGGTCCGAGACGCCGGGCGTCAGATCGTCACGATCGCCCGTCTCCGTCTCGTCCGACCAGCCGCGCAGGCGGAGCAGGTCCTTGCCGAGCCGGCTGGTGGGCTCGCCCGCCGCCTCGGCCGCCGATTGGGGGTCCCCCCGGCCGAAGGCTGGGGGATGGTTGAACAGGCCCTCCTCGTCGTCCTGGGGGACGCCCTCGTGGAGCCGGTGCAGACACAGGTAGTTGGACCGGCCCTTGAGGGTGGCGAACTCGGGGCGGCGGCGCAGCAGCGGGTGCAGCGCCTCCACCGTGCGCGGGAGGTCACGCTCGATCAGCTGCCGCTGCAGGGCGAGGGTGGCCGTGGCCACCACCACCCGCTCCCCCGTGGCGATCGCCGGCACCAGATAGCCGAGGGACTTCCCGGTGCCGGTGCCCGCCTGGACGAGCAGGTGCGAGCCCTCCTGGAACGCCTCGGCGACCGCCTCGGCCATGGCGACCTGCCCGGGCCGCTCGCTGCCCCCCACGGAGGCGACGGCGGAGTGCAACAGATCGGTGAGGGTGGGCTTCCCAGATGTGGCAGTCATAGGGGTGACACCCTACGCGGACCCACTGACACTCTCGCCCCGCTCAGGAGGAGTGCAGCGGATTCGCGACAGTGCCGTGCACCACCGCGTGCGGGCGCTGGGCGCGGTCCCGGTAGCCGTCGAGATGGAGCCGGTTGCGGTTGAGGCAGAGCCGGTCGATGCGCGGGGTGAGCAGGTCGAACGCCTCGAAGCGGTGCTTGAGCTCCGGGAAGCGGTGCTGGTAGTGCAGGATTTCCGCCCGGACGAGTGACCAGAAGTCGGCCTCCGGCACGCCGAGTTCCCGCTCGCACAGCGGAGCCAGGAAGCGGAACACCCCCACGAACAGGCCGGAGTGGATGAACTGGGTGAGGAAGGCCGGCGGTTCGGTGAGCAGCACCTCGCGGACCTGGCGCGGGACGTGGTCGAACTCGGGCAGCGGCTCGGCGCTCAGGTTGACGTCGTCGACGAAGTCCTTGACGGCGAGCCGGACGGGAATGTCCCGCTCGTCGAAGACCACCAGCGCGTTCTCGCCGTGCGGCGAGAACACCGTGCCGTAGCGGTAGAGGAAGTGCAGCAGCGGCGGCAGCAGCGCCACGAACAGGCTGCGCAGCCAGCTGTGGGCCGGCAGGCCCGAGCGCTCGACGAGCTCGGCGGTGAGGGAGCGCCCGCTCTCGTCGGTCCAGAGCAGCGCGGCGAGGGTGCGGGCCCGCTCCCCCGCGCCGAGGAACGGCCCGATCGGCTCCCGCCAGATGCAGCCGAGCAGCTCCCGGTACTGGTAAGGGACAGTGGGGAGCTGGTCGTAGAGGGGATGTTCGACGCTGACGGAGGCGATCTCGCCGAGCAGGACGGGGCGGGTCTCCTCGGCCAGGAAGGGGTCGCCGTCGCGCACCCCGTGCACCCAGCCGGTGACGGCGGGGGCGGCCAGCGTGCGCTCGGTGGGCAGGCCGCGCCAGACCAGGGTGTTGAGGATGGAGAGCGGCAGCTTGACGGTGCGGGCGTGTGGGCGGCTGACGTTGAGGAAGGTGCGGATGGACTGCTGCGGCAGCCGCAGGTCGCCGTCGGTGGGCAGGGGTATCAGCGCGCCCGCGGCGATCTGCGGGGCGAAGAGCGGGGCGATCGTCTCGTCCCACTGCCAGGGGTGGACGGGCAACCAGAGGTAGTGCGCCGGATCGCGCCCCTGGGCCGCGACGGCGCGGGCGAACGCCTCGCGGGTGGTGGCGGTCAACTCCTCGGCGTAGAGCGCCTCAGGCGCGGCCAGCGAGGCTGTGCCCCGGTAGCGGGCGAACTCGCGGTGCGCGGCCAGCCAGGGCAGCGGGCGCGGGGTGCGTGCCTCGGGGGCCCAGCGGCCGGCGTCGGCCGCGGAGAAGCCGAGGCGGCCCTTGTTGGCCACCAGCCAGGGGTGGCCGGTGCAGCGGCCCTCGAGGTCCGCGTGGTCCAGGTCGGCGAGCTCCGCGGCGCTGAGGGGATCGGCGGCGAGGGCGACGTCGGCGCTGAGGGTGGCGGTGAGCTCCCGGATCAGATGCCCCGTGGTGTCCCCTGAGAGGCCGAGCAGCGTGTCGTGGGCGCGGGCCACGAACTCCAGTGGGTCGGCGGCGGGGGTCAGGGTGGCCGGGTCGACGTTCCAGTGGCCGTAGGCGCCGCGCCTGGCCCGGAACCGGTAGGTGAGGTCGGGGGCGACCCGCAGTTGGTAGGCGTCGCCGGGCGGGCCGTCGGGGCGGGGCGCGATGACGCCCTCGTAGGCGAACTCGCCCAGCATCTTCGCCAGCAGTCGGCGGCCGGCCAGGGCCCAGGGCGTCGCGCCGGCGGCGGCCGGGGCGGTGGGAGACGGGGACACGGGATCTCCTTCTCGGACACGGTTGGGGGACGGGCCGCGGCCGGGGCCTCAGCGGTCCCTGAGCATCAAGGCGGCACGTTTCTCCGGGAGGGCGACCTCGCCGGCCTTCCGGAATCCGGCGGCGCGGAACGCCGCGAGCGAGGCCACGTTGCGGACGTCGGGCTCGGCGACCACCCGTGGGCAGCGCGGCCGGTGGCGGAGCACGAGCTCGGCGACGGCGCGCAGCAGCGCGGCGCCGACGCCTCGGCCGCGGTCCTCCGCGTTGCCGATGAGCACGTGGATTCCGGTGTCGTGCAGCCGGGACGGGTAGTGGCGGGCGAGCGGGTCGAGATCGGCCCGGTAGATCTCCCAGTAGCTCATGGGCAGCCCGTCGAGGACCCCGAGGCAGGGCACGCTCCTGCCGTCTCCGGTGAGCTGCCACTCCAGGTGGGCGGCGGTGCGCTCGGGCGGCCCTGCCAGCAGCCAGAAGGCGTCGACCACCGGGTCGTTCATCCAGGTGGTGACGAGCGACAGGTCGCGGGCGGGCAGCACGGGCACCAACCGCAGCACTCCGGCCGCGGTGTTGATGGGCCCCCAGTCGGCGACCCCGTCCAGCGGGTCGGCCGCGCCGGGGGCCCGGTCGACGCCGACCGGGCCGTACCCGGCGGGCGCGCCGGTGAGGTCGGGCGGCAGCGGCAGGTCGGCCGTGTCCTCACCGTCGCCCTCACAGTCGCCCTCGGCGTCCGCCTCGGCTTCGGCCTCGGTCCGCGCCTGGCCGCGTGACTCGGTGTCGGCGTCGGGCATGGCGTGCTCCTTCAGGCGGTGGCCAGCGGGTTGGGGACCGTGACGTAGACGGACTGGCCGTCCACCGGGCCGACGAGCTCGTCGAGGCCGTGCAGGCGGGTCAACATGTTGGCCTTGCAGCGCAGGGTGGCCGACTCCAGCAGGTGGGTGACCAGCGACGAGACGCGGCCGCCGGCCGCTGCCCCGGCCTCCTCGGTGAGGAAGCGGCGGAACGCGGCGAGCAGCAGCCCCTCGTCGGCGAGCCCCTGGGCCCCGAAGGCGCCGATCAGGCCCAGGACGTTGTTGATGCCCAGGTAGTAGGCGAAGCGCTCGTCGGCCACCTCGTCGGTCACGAAGGTGTCGGAGCGCTGGCCGATGCCCGGCAGCCGGCGCTCCAGGGCCTCGCGGTGCGAGGCGCGGAAGTAGTAGCCCTGGTTGTCGCGGAACCGGCCGCCGGCCGGCCAGCCCTCGGCGTCGAGGAGCACCAGCGTGTTCTGCTGGTGGGCCTCCAGCGCGACGCCGGCCCACGCGTCCAGCCAGAGCAACGGCCGCACCACGGCCCGCAGGTAGCGCAGCAGCCACTCGGCGGCCACCGCGGGGGTGCCGCGCCCGGTGCGCTCGGCGCTGGCGTGCACCACGTCGGCCAGGCGGGAGCGCAGCTCGAGCTCGGGCCGCCCCGGCCAGGGCCGGGGGCCGGTGAGGGCGGCCAGGCACAGGGCGTCGTCGTGCGGGCCGAACGGGTTGTGCCGCAGCACGGTGTCAAGCCCTGGCACCGGCCGGCCCTGGGTGTCGTCGACGGCGAGCCAGGCCGGGTCGCGCACGATGTCGAAGCCGGGCCCGGTCGGGAAGGCGGCGCGCCACTGCTCGCCGAGGCCGCTGGAGAGCAGCCGGTGCACCTCGACGCCCCGGTGCAGTTCCTTGCGCAGGTTCTCCCGGCGGGAGTTGGTGATGCGCAGGGCGAGCGAGAGCTTGACCATGGCCGGCGCGCCCGGCCGGTGCACGGTGCGCACCGAGGACGTGGGGTACCACGGCTCGCCGTGCTCGCCCAGCTCGTGGAGGAGCCCGGCGCCCAACAGCGCGGCCACCGGGGGGCGGTGCACCAGGTCGCGGGCCTGCCAGGGGTGGAGCGGCAGCGGCACGGTGTTCGGCGGCAGCCTGAGCCCGGAACCGGCGAGCCGGGCGGCCAGCGCCTCGGCCGGCACCGTCTCGCCGCGCTCCGTCCACGCGGAGTCGGCGGCGAGAACCGAGCGGTCGACCGCCATCCAGTGCAGCGGGAACGAGCCGCGCAACTCGGGCGAGGAGCGCCGGGACTCGTGGCCTGCCAGGCCCTCCCGGCTCTTGGGCGTGGGGTGCAGCGGGTGGCCGAGCAGCAACGACTGCTCGGCGTCCAGGAAGGCGTGGCCGTGCGCGGAGGGCCCGGGGGCCAGGCGACGGGCGGCCAGGAAGCCGGCGGTGCGCCGCACCGAGTCGGCGACCCGGCCCACCATGGCGGTGCCCTCGGCCCCGGCCTGCGCGGCCCCGCCGCGGTACGCGGCCTCGCGGCCGAGCAGCGCGGCCAGCGTGACCGCGTCCACCGGGGCGGCGGTGGGCGGCGCGCCCTCGATCCGCACCGAGCCGAAGCGGTGCCAGCCGGTGGGCGACCAGTACCTGAGGCGGACGCGCAGCGCGACGCCCGAGGAGGCGAGCGGGAGAAGCAGCGTGCGGCCGGCCGGGCGGGCGGCACCGGTCTCCCTGACCCAGCAGCGCAACAGGCTCTCCACGGTGGCCGCGTCGGCGGCGGCCTCGGCCAGCGGGTGCTCCAGCGGATCGGGGGCCTCCCGCGCCGCCGCCCCGTCCTGCTCGGTCGACTGGGACCGATCCCCCCTGGGCTGCCGGGGAATGGAGGGCTCCATGAGCCTCGCGGGACGGCGGCGGACCGGCTGGCGCTCGCGGCCCGGGCTGCGGTCGGGACGGGGGCGTCCGTTCATCTCTCACCTGTCTGTCATGCTGCTGTGCTGCTCCATCCGTAGTAACGACCGCGCGCACGGGGGAACACGGCCTGTGGCAAGATCCTTTGGGCGACCGCCGCGCGTGCGCCGTCGGCGGTCCGTTCGCGCCCCGATCGGGAACCGGGGACCCGGCTGCGACCGTCCACTTGGGCACCGGCATAGTGGGGGAGTCCTCCGTGCCGGCGGGGTGCCGGGCAGGCAAGCGCTCCGCGCACCACCGAGCAGGACCATGAGATCACCTCAGGGGGAGTTCACCCATGTCATCGATACGCAGGCGGCCTTCACGTCGCCGCGCCGCGCTGGCCGCCACCGCGATGGCGGCCGCTCTCGCGCTCACGGCCACCGCGTGCGGCGGCGACGAGGAGACGACGGACGACGCGCAGGCACCTGGCGACAGTTCCACGGAGGGCTCCGGGTCGGACCGCAACCTCCAGGACGTCCTCGACAACCTGCCGGTCGACATCGACCTCGACGCCTGGCTCGACGGCGGCTGGGAGAACTGGGACCAGGAGACCTGGCTCAGCGAGATCGGCGACTTCGTCAACCCGATCATCCAGGGCCTCTGGGACCCCGATCGCATGGGGCAGGCGGAGGACCCCGACCAGTCCATCGACGAGGACCAGATCCAGGAGGACCCCGACGCGCCGCAGGCCGACGACCCGATGGACGACCGGGGCATCACCGACCCCGAGCCGACCCCCGTCGAGGCCGTCCCGGTGGACACCCCGTACACGGACAACGGCGCCCCCATCGGCAAGGTGTTCTTCGACAGTCCCGAGGGCCCGATGGTCTGCTCGGGCACCGTGGTCAAGGACCCGAACAACCCCGGCCAGTCCAACCTGGTGGCCACCGCGGGCCACTGCGTGCACGCGGGCACCGGCGGCGGCTGGTACCGGAACATCAGCTTCGTGCCGGCCTACAACAACAACGGCCTGAGCGCGGCGGAGGCCAACGACCCGGCCAACGTGGGCGAGGTCGCGCCGTACGGCGTCTTCTGGGCCAACTACGTGTCGACCACCCAGTACTGGCTGGACAACGGCACCACCACCGGCGGCGAGGGCGCGCACGGTGACTTCGCGGTGCTGTCCGTCGAGCCGGAGGACGGCAGCGGGCTCTCCCTCGAGGAGACGGTCGGCTCGGCCGTCGACGTCGACTTCGACGCCCCCGCGGTCTCCGGGCTCGGCCCCGTCTCGCTCTACGGCTTCCCGGCGGCGGCCCCCTACGACGGCGCCCTGATGTACCGCTGCGACGGCACCCCTGGCCGGCTGGCGATCGACCCGACCATGCCGGTGCTCTACTGGGTGGGCTGCACCATGACCGGCGGTTCGTCGGGCGGCCCCTGGCTGCGGACCGGCGACAGCGGTGAGCCGGAGCTGATCTCGGTCAACTCCATCGGCCCGTTCGAGAGCACCTGGCTCGCCGGGCCACGGCTGGACGTCGAGGCGCAGGACGTCCTCGAGTACGTGAGCCAGCAGGCCGGCTGACCCCGGCGCACGACGACGAGGGGGCCGGTGTCCGCGAGTGCGGACACCGGCCCCTTCGTGTGTGCCGGTCGCTGGTCGCCGGTCTCGCCGGTCTCGCCGGTCTCGCCGGTCGGGAGTGGCGGGTCAGCGAGCGGCGGCGACGGCGTTCGGGCTCCGCTCGGTGCGGCTGCCGGGCACCGGCTCCGACGGGTCGTCGCCCAGCCGGACGACGCGGTTGGCGCCGTCCACGTGGACCACGGCGGGCCGCAGCCGGCGGGCCTCGGCGTCGTCCACCTGTGCGTAGCTGATGATGATGACGAGGTCGCCAGGCTTGACGAGATGGGCGGCCGCGCCGTTGATCCCGATGACGCCGGTGCCCCTGGCGCCCTCGATCACATAGGTCTCGAGGCGGTTGCCGTTGTCGATGTCGACGATGTGGACCAGCTCGCCCGGCAACAGGTCGGCCGCGTCCATCAGGTCGGCGTCTATGGTGACGGAACCGACATAGTGCAGGTCCGCCTCGGTGACGGTGGCGCGGTGGATCTTCGACTTGAACATGGTGCGCAGCATCGAGTACTCCTGACTAGGCTCCCTGCCTGCGTTCTTGCAGGTCAAGGGCACTCTCCCCACTCTACAACGAGCGGGTGGGCCCGGTCATCCGGTGTAGACCTCGGCACGGTCCACGCTCACGAACGAGGCGGAGGAGTCGGCGTTGCGCTCGCCGGTGACGCGGATCCGCAGCGTGTGGCGGCCGTCCGACAGCCGGGGGCTGAGGTACTGGAGCGTCTCGCCGGTGCGGATCGCGCCGTGGAAGTCGACGCGTTGTTCCGGCCCGCCGTCGATGCTGATCGCGGCGATGCCGTTGCCGGTGTCCCGGACGGAGAGCAGGGCGATCCGGTTGCCGGTGAAGGTGAACGTGGCGGTGTTGCCGGCCCGGTCGCTCCAGTGGTCGTCGCTCCAGAAGCACTGGGCGGCGCAGCCGGTCCCCGAGTTCCACGTGCCGGTGTAGGAGACGCTCCCGGCCCCGTTGGAGCGACCGTCGTCGTTGATCCAGTAGTTGCCGGAACCCGGGTCGCCCGAGGGTAGTTCCTGGGTCGCGCCGAGGGCGAGCGGGCGGCCGAGGTTCGGGCTGCCGTCGGCGTTCCAGGTGATCCGTTGGGCCCGGGTGGTGCGGTTGCTGTAGGTGAAGTCGGTGGTCGTCTTCGCGTGGTAGACGATCCAGTCCTCGGTGCCGTCGGGCGAGCGGAAGAAGGCGTGGTGGCCAGGGCCGTAGACGCCGCGGTCGTCGGCCCGGGAGAACACCGGCCCCTGGCGCTGGGTCCAGTTCCCGGGCACCAGGGGGTCGGCGCCGTTCGGCAGGGACATCATCCAGACCTGGTAGTCGGGTTTGCCGGTGTCGCAGGCGGAGTACGTCATCCAGGTGCGGCCGTTGCGGTTCAGGAACTCCGGCCCCTCGCGGACCTCGGGGCAGCCGCCGGCGGCGTCGAGGGCGACCGCGTTGCCCGCGACGGTGTAGGGGTTGGTCAGCGGCGCGATGTTGAGGCCGTTGTGCTGGTACCGGTTGATGCCGGCGTAGGCGAGGTAGAGGCGGCCGTTGTGCTCGAACACGCTGGGGTCGATGGCGTACGTGTCCCGGTGGTTGGGCGGTTCGAGCTTGGCCTTGAAGTGGTAGGGGCCGGCCGGGTCGTCGCCGGCCGACTCCAGGACGTACAGCCGGTGGTGGTCGTCGACGCCGTCGTCGGCGGTGTAGTAGAGGTACCAGCGGTCTCCGAAGCGGTGGAACTCCGGGGCCCAGATGTTGCGGTTGCGCGAGGGGTCGGAGTCCGTCCAGACGGTCACCGGATCGGCGGCGAGCAGGGTGCTCAGCGAGGGCGAGCGCCACATCCGGATGCTGTTCCCCTGCGTGGTGGTGAGGTGGTAGTTGCCTCGCCAGTACGTGAGGAACGGATCGGGGCCCGGGTTGAGCGGGTTGCGGAAGCTGGTGCTCGCGGCGGCTGACGGTTCGCCGGCCGTGGCGTGCGGCGGGGCGGTGAGCCAGCCGAGCAGGAGTCCCAGGAGGGCGGCGAACAGCGCCGCGCGACGGGCCGTGCCGAGGCCAAGGCGCATGGGGGCGCCTCCTTTACATCGATGTAAGGTCCCGGCGCGAAGGTAGGAAAGGCCCGCGGGTGTGTCAACCGGTCCCGACCGGTTGACACACCCGCGGGCTTCCTTCGGTCGATCAGCTCCTGGCGGCCGGCACGTAGGGAGCGAGCAACGCGGCGAGCTCCTCGTGGACCTGGGCCTTGAGCAGGGTGCCCTCGCCGGTGTGCTCCTCGGCGAGCACCTCGCCCTCCGCGTGCACCCGGGACACCAGGGCGCCCTCGGTGTAGGGCACCAGCGCCTCCAGCTCGACGGCCGGCCGCGGCAGCTCGGCGTCGATCGTGGCCAGCAGCTCGGCCATGCCCTGGCCGGTCTGCGCGGAGACCGCGATCGCCCGCCGCTCGGTGCGGAGCAGCCGCTGGAGCACCAACTCGTCCGCCACGTCCGCCTTGTTGATGACGACGATCTCCGGGATGTCCCGGGCACCGACCTCGCCGATCACCTCGCGGACCGCGGCCAGCTGCTCCTCGGGCACCGGGTGCGAGCCGTCCACCACGTGGAGGACGAGATCGGCGTCGCCGACCTCCTCCATGGTGGAGCGGAACGCCTCCACGAGGTCGTGCGGCAGGTGGCGCACGAAGCCGACGGTGTCGGCCAGCGTGTAGGTGCGGCCGCTCGGCGTCTCGGCGCGGCGCACGGTGGGGTCGAGGGTGGCGAACAGCGCGTTCTCCACCAGCACCCCGGCGCCGGTGAGGCGGTTGAGCAGCGAGGACTTGCCGGCGTTGGTGTAGCCGGCGATGGCGACCGAGGGCACCTTGTTGCGGCGGCGCTCCTGCCGCTTGACCTCGCGGCCGGTCTTCATCTCCGCGATCTCCCGGCGCATCTTGGCCATCTTCTCGCGGATCCGCCGACGGTCGGTCTCGATCTTGGTCTCACCCGGACCGCGGGTGGCCATGCCGCCGCCACCGCTGGAGCCGCCGCCGCCCATCTGCCGGGAGAGCGACTGACCCCAGCCGCGCAGCCGCGGCAGCATGTACTGCATCTGGGCCAGCGAGACCTGCGCCTTGCCCTCCCGGGACTTGGCGTGCTGGGCGAAGATGTCGAGGATCAGGGCGGTGCGGTCCACCACCTTGACCTTGACGACGTCCTCGAGGTGGATCAGCTGACCCGGGCTCAGCTCACCGTCGCACACGACGGTGTCGGCGCCGTTCTCGAGGACCAGGTCGCGGAGCTCCTTGGCCTTGCCCGAGCCGATGTAGGTGGCCGGATCCGGCTTGTCACGGCGCTGGATCACGCCGTCGAGCACCAGCGCGCCCGCGGTCTCGGCGAGGGCGGCCAGCTCGGCCAGCGAGTTGTCCGCGTCGCGGGCGGTGCCCGAGGTCCAGACGCCGACCAGCACGACGCGCTCGAGGCGCAGCTGCCGGTACTCGACCTCGGTGACGTCCTCGAGCTCGGTCGAGAGGCCGGCGACGCGGCGGAGCGCCGCGCGCTCTTCACGGTCGAACTGCTCACCGTCCCGCTCCTCGTCGATACCGCTCCAGGCGACGTCCTCGTTCATCAGGGCGTCGGCCCGGCGGCCGGCGGCGCGGCGCTGGTGGTCCTGAGGAATCTGAGGAAGAGAGGAGAAGGTCAATGCGATCCTTAGGGTCGACTGCGACGGTCGGGTGCGACGCGACGCCGGAGCGATCCGGCCAGCCGGCTGGCTGGCCATACTCACGACACCTCGCCGGAACACTGTCCGGGTAACGCCTGGGCGAACCGGAGAATTCCCCCGGGCGGAACCATAGTGGCACGCGGGCGGCGCCCCGTCACCCGGGTTTGACGGCGTCAGGGGCGGGTTCGCACGGCACGGCTCACGTCGTAGACGCCGGGCACCCGGCGCATCGCCCGCATCAGGCCGGGTAGCCCTGAGGCGTCGGGCAGTCGCAGCGTGTAGGTGTGTCTGACCCGCTGCTGGCGTGGCGGCTCCACCTCGGCGTGTTCCACGGCGACGCCCTGTGCCGCGATGACCTCGGTGAGGTCGGCGAGCAGCTCGGCGCGGCCCAGCGCCTCGGCGCGGAGCGTGACCCGGCCGGCCACCGCGCCCGATCGCCAGGAGACGGCCAGCGGGTGCCGGCCGGCGCCGACCATCCGGATCGCGGAGGGACAGCTCTCCCGGTGCACGGTGACCGCGCCGCCACGCACCGTGAAGCCGAGCGCGCTGTCCGGCGGCACCGGGGTGCAGCAGCGGGCGAGCCGCACCGGCGCGCCCGGCGCGCCGGCGACCACGGCGCCCTGCGCCTCGCCCGCGGCGGCGGGTTCCGGCACCCGGCCACGGGTGCGCGGCACGGCCGGCGGCGCGGGGCGCTCGGGCTCGCCCTCCGCCTCCGGGATCCGCTCGTCGAGCCAGCGGCGGATCGCGATCCGGGCGGCGGGGGTGGTGGCGTGGTCGAGCCACTCGGGGGACGGACCCGAGCTGCCGTCCGGCGCGAGCAGCAGCCGGAGCGTGTCGCCGTCGCGCAGCACCGTGCGCAGGGGGGCGAGCCGGCCGTTGACGCGGGCGCCGAGGCAGGCGTGCGCTGCCTGGCCGTGCCGGGCGTAGGCGGCGTCCACGCAGGTGGCGCCGAGCGGCAGTTGGAGCGGGCCCTCGTCGGCGCGCTCGGCGAAGACGGTGATCTCCCGGTCGCTGGCGAGCTCGTCGCGCAGCGAGCTCCAGAAGGTGTCCGGGTCGGGCTCCTGGCGCTGCCAGTCGAGCAGCCGGGAGAGCCATCCCGGCCTGGTCGGGTCGACGCGCTCGGCGTCGTCCGCGGTGGGCTCGCCGTCGGCGGAGCCGGAGCGGTGCGGGTCGCCGAGGGCGACGACCCCGGTCTCGGCGACGCGGTGCATCCGGTGGGTGCGCACCAGCACCTCGGCCAGCCGGCCCGCCTCGTCGAGGAAGGCGGTGTGCAGCGACTGGTAGAGGTTGAACTTGGGCGCCGCGACGAAGTCCTTGAACTCGGAGACCACCGGGGTGAAGCAGGTGTGCAGCTCGCCGAGCACGGCGTAACAGTCGGCGTCCTCGCCGACGAGGATCAGCAGCCGCCCGTAGTCGCAGGGGCCGAGCTGCCCGCGTTTGCGGCGGGCCCGGTGCACCGAGAGCACGTGTCGTGGCCTGATGTGCACGTCGGCCGCGATGCCCGCCTCCCGCAGCACCTCGCGGACGGCGTCGGCGACGGCGGTGAGCGGTTCCGGTCGCTCGGCGTGCTCGCGGATCAACTCCTGCGCCCTGCGGTGGTCCTCGGGGTGCAGGACCGCGAAGACCAGGTCCTCGAGTTCGGTCTTGAGCGTCTGCACGCCGAGCCGCTCGGCGAGCGGGATCAGCACGTCGCGGGTGACGCGGGCGATGCGGGCCTGCTTCTCGGGGCGCATCACGCCGAGGGTGCGCATGTTGTGCAGCCGGTCGGCGAGCTTGATGGACATGACGCGGACGTCGCTGCCGGTGGCGACCAGCATCTTGCGGAAGGTCTCGGGCTCGGCGGCGGCGCCGTAGTCGACCTTCTCCAGCTTGGTGACGCCGTCCACCAGGTGGCGCACCTCGTCGCCGAAGGCGGCGCCGACCTGGTCGAGCGTCACCTCGGTGTCCTCGACGGTGTCGTGGAGCAGCGAGGCGGTCAACGTCGTGGTCTCGGCGCCGAGTTCGGCGAGGATCAGGGTGACGGCGAGCGGGTGGGTGATGTACGGCTCGCCGCTCTTGCGCGTCTGCCCACGGTGCGCGGCCTCGGCCAACAGATAGGCGCGGCGCAGGATGTCGAGGTCGGCGCCCGGGTGATGGCGGCGATGCGCCTGGGCGACGTGCTCGAGTGCGTCCGGCAGCCGGTTTCCGACGGCCGCGCCGAAGATGGCGGCGCGGCCGAGCTGACGCAGCCTCAGCACGTCCCGGCGGTGCCCCCGCCGGCCACTGGGTGCTGTCGCCTCTGCGCTCATGGGGTGGCACCTCCCGCGGTCTCCAGACCGGACCGCGGCCCATTCCCCGTGATCCCCGTGACCCGTGATCCCGCTGCGGCGCCGGTGCTTGATGCTACCGAGCCCAGCACGTCGCCCTGACCACCGGCCGCCCCTAACGTGGCGGATCACCCACCCGAGTGACTTATGTCCGTGAAAAGCTGTCCGAAAGCGACGGTCGGCCAGGCCGGGATTCGTCCGGCGCACGACGGGCGCACATCGGCGCACGTCAGCGCGTGTGAGGGGGCGGTCGGGGGGCCGGCGGAGGGTGGCGCCGTCAGCCGAGCAGGGCCGGGTCGAGAGTGCCCTCGGCCACCAGGACGGCGGGCCCGGCGAGCGTGACGGTGCCGCCGGGCGCCTCGGTGACCACGAGCCGGCCGCCCGGCACGTCCACGGTGTAGGTGACGGTCTCGCCGTCCCGCGTGGGGTCCACGCCGTCGCGCCTGGCGGCGGCGACCGCCACGGCGCAGGCGCCGGTGCCGCAGGAGCGGGTCTCGCCGGAGCCGCGCTCGTGGACGCGGAGCGCGACGTGGCGCGGGCCGCGGTCCACGACGAACTCGACGTTGACCCCGGCGGGGAAGGCGGTGGCCGGTGCGACGGCCGGCGGGTCGAACAGCCGCCCGGCGTCGGTCAGCCGCTCGACGAAGGCCACCGCGTGCGGGTTGCCCATGTCCACCTGGAGCGCGGGCCAGCCGCGCTCCCCCACGGTGACGGTGGCGCGGGGCTCGGGACCGGCCGGCAGCCGGGCGGCGCCCATGTCGACGACGATGTCGCCGTTCTCCGCGAAGCCGACCCGGCGCACGCCGGCCCGGGTGGCGAGGGACAGCCCCTCCGCCGCGCCGTCCTTGACGAGCCCGGCGTGCCGCAGGTAGTGCGCGAAGACCCGGACGCCGTTGCCGCACATCTCGGCGATGCTGCCGTCCGCGTTGCGGTAGTCCATGAACCACTCGGCCTCGCCGGCCAGGGCGCGGGCCGCCGGGTCGGCGGCGGCGCGCACGACGCGCAGCACCCCGTCCGCGCCGATGCCGGCGCGCCGGTCGCAGATCCGGGCCACCGCGGCGGCCGAGAGGTCGAGCCGCCCGTCGGGGTCGGGGATGATCACGAAGTCGTTCTCGGTGCCGTGGCCCTTGAGGAAGGGCACGGGCTGCGCGGTGGTGCTCACCCGTCCGATCGTAGTCGGGTCAGCGCAGGCCCGACACGCGCCAGACGGCGAGGAGGACGAGGAGGCCGAGGCCGAGGCCGTAGAGCGCGAGCACCCGCCAGTCGGGTCGGCGGCCCGAGCCGGGCGGCGGCAGTCCAGGCCAGGTGAAGCCGGCCCGGCCGGCGGCCATCATGCCCCAGCCGGCGGCGCTGCAGCCGATGAGCAGGCCGAGCATCGCGACGACGGCGCCGGCGCCGTCGAAGGCGAAGGCGAGCGGGAAGGCGAACATCAGGGCGCCGAGCAGGCTGAGCAGCACGATCGGCGCGAACAGCACCAGCTTGAGCCGGCGGGGCGGGCGGAGCTCGGCGTAGGACTCGCCGCCGGTCGCCTGGTCGGCCGCCGGCTCGGACTCGGGGTAGTCGACCGCGCGGTCGGCCTCGGGCTCCTGGTCGACGCCCTCGTCACCGTCCGTCAGCGAGGTGACCGGCGGCTCGGCGCCGGCGTCGAGGTCGAGGTCGGGATCGGGGCCGACCGAGAGCTCGTCACCCGGGCGCTGCCTGGGGATGCCATCGGTCGTTCCGTTGCTTTCGCGAGGGCTGGCCTCCATCGCCACGCGCCCTCCCTACTTCTCTCCAACGGATCACGGCCATTGCGACATTGCTCGATGATGGCACGCTGAATGGCCGCTCCCGTCCGCTTGGAGCGTCCCGATGCCATCACGTGATCAGGATGTGACCGTCCGTTCGAGCAGCTCCCACGCGCGCTCCACGAGCGTCGCGCGCCCCTCCCGGGAGCCGTCGAGCCAGCGCACGCGAGGGTCGCGGCGAAACCAGCTCTCCTGGCGGCGCGCGAAGCGCCGGGTGGCGCGAACCGTCTCCGCACGCGCCTCCGCCTCGTCGCACTCGCCGGCCAGCGCGGCGAGCACCTGCCCGTAGCCGAGGGCCCGGGAGGCGGTGCGCCCGTTCCGCAGCCCGACCCGTTCCAGGGCCCTGACCTCGTCGACGAGGCCGGCGCGCCACATCAGCTCCACCCGGTCGGCGATCCTGGCGTCCAGCTCGGGACGCTCCACGGTGACGCCGAGCTGGAGGGTGGGGTAGGCGCCGGGGTCCTCGCCGGGGCCTGGCAGCTGGGCGGTGAAGGGCCTCCCGGTGATCTCGATGACCTCCAGGGCGCGGACGATCCGGCGGCCGTTGCTCGGCAGGATGGCCTCCGCGGCCCTGGGGTCGGCCTCGGCCAGCCTGGCGTGCAGGGCGCCGCTGCCGACGACCGCCAGCTCCCCCTCCAGGCGGGCCCTGACCACGGGCTCGGTGCCGGGGAACTCCAGGGCGTCGACGGCGCCGCGCACATAGAGCCCGGAGCCGCCGACCAGCACCGGGGTGCGCCCGGCCGCGAGCAGCCGGTCGATGGTCGCCCTGGCCATCCGCTGGTACTCGGCGACGCTGGCGGCCACGGTGACGTCCCAGACGTCGAGCAGGTGGTGCGGGATCCCCCGGCGCTCCGCCGCGGTGAGCTTGGCCGTGCCGATGTCCATGCCGCGGTAGAGCTGCATCGAGTCGGCGTTGACGACCTCGCCGCCCAGGCGCTCGGCCAGGGCGACGCCGAGGTCGGACTTGCCGGCCGCGGTGGGCCCGACGACGGCGATCACACGGGGTGCGGGGGCGGGGGTGTTCACCCGGGAAGTCTCGCAGACGAGGCGGCCGGTCCTCGAACGAGCGACGTGACGCGGGGTGACGCGGGTCGTTTGGGGTCTCGAGGGCGGCCCGCCGGCTTCCCGGCGGGCCATCGCCCGAGGAAACACGAGGTCAGGAGAGGTTCATGGGAGTGTTCGCCTGGTTGCGCCGCCGTGGCTCGGAGGCGGGCCCGCCCGCCGGTGCGGCGCCCGAGGGAGCGTCGGCCGGCCCGGTGGCCGAGGCCGAAGCGGTCGGCATCCCCAAGCAGACGGCGGCCTCGGAGGCGGCCGACAGCGAGGCCGGCGAGGACGCCCGCGCCCAGGCCCTGGCGGGCCCTCAGGACCAGGAGGCCACGAAGTAGCCGACGCCGTAGGGCGCCTCGTCGTCGCGCAGCCGGCCGCCGAGGCCGGCGCCGTCCGCCGCGGCGGCGAGCAGTCGCCAGCCGGACCGGCCGGCGGCGCCGAGCTCGGCGGCCAGCGGCTCGCCGATGGCGCGCAGCCCGGCGAGGTCGGCGACGCCGGCGACGAGCGCGGCGGCCGCGTCGGAGTCGGCGGCCCGTTCGTC